>JAKQYG010000488.1 GCA_023356515.1 Trichodesmium sp. MAG_R04
ATAAACATCATTTTCTATTGCCAGAGTTTTAAAAGAAGTCTTTTCCCAACTCAACATTTTTACCCATTCCTTAATCAGTTAATTTTTTTTGACAGAGCCGATATAGTGGATCTATACATGGCCCACAGATGATAAAAGCAACTTCATCTTCTTATACCTGCATAAAGTGTTCTTTAAAACTGATCATATCACTCTCCCTATTCCCCAAAAGCCGTAGATTTTTCGACAAAAATAAAATAGAAGTGCTATATCTAGTCAGATCAATAGCCTTTGTCCCTATGTAACTTCAAATTTGTAGGGTATGGAGTCTTCAAAGGCCAAAATCCCAATGATTTTGCCAAGTAACCCTTTAAAATTTAATTGATCACAGGTTTGAGTGTTTTTTCAATTTTTAAAAAAACAAAACAATATAGCTTTGTAAAATTGGCATCTTGCCTGTTCATTATATTTTTGAGTAAGTAGAATGCTCGCCCCAATTCTATTCATCCCTTAATTCAGCAAGGCCAAAAATACCGTTCCACCTAACAAAACTTGACAAAAAATTCTTAAAATCTCAACTTTTGTTCTCAAGAATATCAATTGTGTTAGTATATAGTAAAATATTCTCTTTTCAGAAATATCAATGGCCAATGTTTTAGTATTGAACGCTTCTTATGAACCGCTCAATATCACAAGTTGGCGACGAGCGATCGTCTTGTTGCTTAAAGGTAAAGCGGAGCAAATTGAACATAACGGAATATATGTTTGCTCAGACATTCTCTTACCTACAGTCATTCGACTGAGGTATTATGTCCGAGTTCCTTACAAAGATATTCCTTTGACACGCCGAAATATCATACACCGAGATAGTCATTCCTGTCAATACTGTGGTTATACAGGAGATGATTTGACTTTAGATCATGTAGTACCGCGATCGCGTGGTGGTGGTGATACTTGGGAAAACCTCGTAAGTGCTTGTGTTCGTTGCAATGTACGAAAAGGAAATCGCACCCCAAAAGAGGCTAATATGATTTTGGGTTGTCCTCCTCGAAAACCCTATAGTAGTCTTTACTTTGAATTGACTAAACACGTTAAAAGTGGTACAAATAAAGAATGGAAAAAATATGTTATTGGTCTGTAAAAACCCTGCCTATCTAAGAGCAGGGTTTTTTTGTATTAAAGATAGCGACCTCAAAACTTACGAGTTTTTTTACAAGGCTATTTAAAGGAAGTGAATGCTTTGCATCCTAACCCTTTGCTTCGGAAGAGCGCGGAACTTCCCGCCAAGGGAGTTGAATTTAGCATAAGCATTCATCTATCTCCCAAAACTACTGTATTATTAACGTACAGCAGTCTGTGAAACTTCAACCCACCAAGGAGCTGTGGCTCAGTTGTTTCCCCTTGTCTTTAGGCCAGTAGGGAGGATGTTAAAAACACAATAGTAATTTATGAGTACAAATGTTTATTTTATCCGTCATGGTATAGCTGCTGATCGAGAAAATTATGCCACAGATGCAGAACGTCCTTTAACCAAAATAGGCGATCGCAAAACTCACAAAATTGCTCAAAAACTCAAACAACTAGGTCTTAATTTCAACCTAATTCTCACCAGTCCCTTAGTTAGAGCAAATCAAACAGCTAAAATTCTTCAAGCTCATCAATTAAGTTCCAAAGTAGAAGAATTTTCACCTCTAGCCCCTAGTGGAGATATTAATCTCTGGCTAAAATGGCTAGAAGCATGGCCATCTAAAGCTAATAGAGAATTAGCTCTGGTAGGCCATCAACCAGACTTAGCAAACTGGGCAGAAATTCTGGTCTGGGGAGAAGTCAGACAAGTATTAATACTCAAAAAAGCTGGTGTAATAGGCGTTTCCTTACCAGAAGTTGGTTCACCAGTGGGCAATAGTCAAATCTTTTGGTTGACTCCGCCAAGATTTATATTGGATTAACCAAAATTATTAATATTTTATTAAGTAATTACATAGCATATCTACTATATGTAGTGTAAGTTGATGATTTATATAAACTATTTGAACTATATTTAGGTCTTTGATGTAAATCTTGTTATTATCAAAATAAAAACATAACTCAACTACTTGATAATATAATCTGAGTATGTTCATGTATATAATATAAAGAGGGTTATCATGTCCGTCGCCTGCGTCGAATTTAAACCTGGTTTAGAAGGTGTTCCCGCTACCCAATCAAGTATCAGCTATGTCGATGGACAAAAAGGGATATTGGAATACCGAGGAATTAACATTGAAGAATTGGCAAAAAAAAGTTCTTTTCTAGAAACATCATATCTATTAATTTGGGGCCGCCTTCCTGACAAAGAAGAATTGGAAAGCTTTGAGGATGAAATTCGCCACAATAGAAGAATTAAATATAGAATTCGAGACATGATGAAATGTTTTCCGGAAACTGGACATCCTATGGATGCTCTACAGACTTCAGCAGCAGCTCTGGGTTTATTTTATTCTCGTCGTGCTCTTGATAACCAAGAATATATTAGGATAGCAGTAGTCAAGCTACTGGCCAATATACCCACAATGGTAGCTGCCTTTGAATTAATGCGCAAAGGTAACGACCCTATAAAACCAAGGGATGATTTGGACTATGCAGCCAACTTTTTGTATATGCTCAACGAAAAGGAACCCGACCCATTAGCAGCAAAAGTATTTGATGTTTGTCTGACTCTTCATGCTGAACATACTATTAATGCTTCTACATTCTCAGCAATGGTAACTGCTTCTACTTTAACTGATCCCTACGGAGTTATAGCTTCAGCAGTGGGAACTCTTGCTGGTCCACTACATGGAGGAGCCAATGAAGATGTTATTAGTATGTTGTCTGAAATTGGTACCGTTGAAAACGTTAGACCATATCTAGAAAAATGTTTTGAGACTAAGGCAAGAATTATGGGTTTTGGTCATCGAGTCTATAAGGTAAAAGACCCAAGAGCAACTATCCTTCAGAAACTGGTAGTAGAATTATTTGAAAAGTTTGGCTACGACAAATATTATGAGATAGCACTAGAGATAGAAAAAGTTGTAGAGGAAAAACTAGGGCACAAGGGAGTTTACCCAAATGTAGACTTTTATTCTGGTCTTGTTTATCGCAAATTAGGTATTCCTAG
>JAKQYG010000489.1 GCA_023356515.1 Trichodesmium sp. MAG_R04
ATGGAGCAATTACAGAAGACTGACTTAAAATAATCAAAGCTCCTAACAAAACCAAAGTAATAATCAAAGGCAATAACCAATATTTTTTTCGCTCTCCCATAAAACCCCAAAGGTCTTTGAAAAAGTCTAACATTCCTTCAAACATTTAAAAAGGTCGCTCCATACTTTCTCTACTTTTTAATTTACTTATTATCCGATAAGTTGACGTTTCAGTATTCAATTTTCGCTCCATAGGGTCTTTTTTTAAAATTCGCATAATTAAACCCATTGGCATAACTACAAGATAGAATACTAACCCCATCCATAAGGGGGTCATAATCTTACTCAGGAAAATTCCCACCCGCATCCAACACCTATAGACAGGTTCCAAAGTCGGAGGTGAAACAACTGCCAATACCAGTAGAGGAACGGCAATTATCCAAGGCCATTCTGGGGGAGGCCAATGTTTGTGGAGCAACGGTAGTAATAGACCAAATAAACCACCAAAAACACCACCCACTATGAGACCAAATTCCCTGAGACCCTTTTTATCAATTTTTGGTATCTCGCGATCGCTCATTAATTTATCAATAATTAAGATTTGATTAATGTTTAAAGCTTATTATAAAAGTGTTTAAAAGTCAAAATCAATCTATTTTTTGTGATGGTAAGAATTGAAGGCTCATAGAACCTATTTGGGTAGTGTCAAACTAGTGCAAACGCATCTAATTTGCTAATTCCTATATATCCCTATTCAAAGGTCTTCACCTGATTCGGATGTTTAAATAACTCCAAAATGTGATCAATTAGGTTCTTGAATTGTACTTGATATTTAATCTTAGGAGTTGATACACCAACAAATGTCCAATCTTCTGTAGAAAACTGCCACTGCTGTTTTGTAAACATATAACCATAGACATCGATAGTTTGGAGTTGACAGGTAGGTAAAAATAGATCTTCAGAAAAATGTACCTGCATTAAAACATATTGACATGCAAGTATTTTCAGGTGTTTTGGCAAATAGAAGCTCATATCAATGGAATAAGGATCTAGTTGAGACTGAGTTTGTTCATCGGTAAGCCACGGACTTAGATCAACGGTGGAGCCAGAAAACTCTGATCGAAAGAGGAAAGCTAGGTGAGCAATTTTACTGGCTAGTTCAGGGGTAATTGCTTGACTGGTTGCATTCATAAAACTTTGTACAGGTTAAGCCTTAATCCAATTTTTTTTACTAATAAGAATTATTTTTAATAATATTAAGTTATGAAAATGTCTTATAAAGTCATATAGATTTTCCTGAGAGGCAATAAAAAAGAAAAATTGTAGAGTGAAAACCATATGAAGCAGGAACTTGGGGAAAACAATATCCACCACAACCTAAGTACTACTTCTCGTTTATAGATCATAATAATTGAAAAAAATTTTTTTTGACAAAAGTATCTATTAAGATAATATATCAATAATTAACAACTATGCAATTACCCTTAGGAGGTTTATGGGCGCATATGTAGAAGAGCTGAAAGTAACAGCTCAGGCAATGGTGGCCAAAGGAAAAGGAATTTTGGCCATGGATGAAAGTAATGGAACTTGCAATAAGCGGTTTGAGAAACTTAGCATTCCAGCGACTGAAGAGTATCGACAAGCCTATCGGCAACTCATTTTAACAACCCCAGATTTATCTAACTATATTAGTGGACCTATTCTCTACGATGAGACCATCCGACAATCGACAAAAGACGGGGTCCCCTTCTTGAAAGTTATTGCCGATGCTGGAATGCTTCCCGGAATTAAAGTGGACACTGGGGCAAAAGATTTAGCAGGTCACCCCAATGAGAAAGTAACAGAAGGGTTAGATGGTCTGGGAGAGCGCATCGCCGAGTATTATCAGATGGGGGCACGCTTTGCCAAGTGGCGAGCTGTCATTACTATCGGTGAAGGGATTCCCAGTCGTGCTTGTATCGAAGCTAATGCTCATGGGCTTGCTCGCTATGCTGTTCTATGCCAAGAAGGGGGACTTGTCCCGATAGTAGAACCTGAGGTGCTTATTGACGGTAATCATACCCTAGAGCGTTGCTTTGAGGTAACAGATGAAACACTTCATACAGTTTTCAATTATCTCTATACTCAAGGAGTTGCTTTTGACCAGATGATTTTGAAACCTAGTATGGTAATTCCGGGTAAGGACTGCCCGACTCAAGTTAGTGTTGAGGCTGTCGCTGAAGCAACAATTAACTGTCTCCTAAAAAATGTCCCTGCAACTGTGGCAGGCATTGCTTTCCTTTCAGGAGGTCAATCTATAGAGCAGTCTTCAGCTCACTTAAACGCAATGAATGCATTGTTTGGCAGTCGGTGTCCTTGGCCAGTTACATTCTCTTATGCCCGTGCTATTCAACAACCTGCACTTGATTACTGGAGTGGTGACAGTGGTCGGGTAGTCGAGGCTCAACAGAGGCTTTTAGCACGTGCTAAGTGCAATAGTTCTGCAAGTCTTGGCGAATACTCTGCCAGCATGGACGCAACGCCTGTGCTTGTTTGATGCTTTTGATTCTCTTCTGAGAACTGTAAATACTGTATCTATGTAGAGTATTTCTGGGGACAGCATTGTTCCCAGAGCCTTTTTCATTACAGCTAATTTGAAGTTTAGACCTTTTATCTAAGAAGCAAAATTAATTCGAGTTAGAAAATGCTTCTGTTTACAAATACAATGTAACCTTTGAGTAGACCTAAACTTCTTAACAGTCACTAGCTTTGATCAGTCTCAGGACTTACCCATAGACACTAAATGTAGTTGGATTTTACCAGCAAGCCCTAAGTAGTGTTTGCTGAAAAAGTGTTTTAAGGAGCAGGAAACCCACCCCTAAGCCCTCCCAGGAGGGGAGTAGGTAGGGAATTTTGCTAACGCAAAGCTCCGCTAACGCTACGCGACGTGAAACGCATTTTTGTTATGCAACGTCCCTACAGAGGAACAGGGAAAGTATAGATGAGGTAGTCGGATATACTTGTCCCTTTATTTTTCTGCCATGGGAGTGCCCGAAATCCTAACTTTTTCAGCTTATACCACCGAACTTCTGGTAGTTTTTGCTGACAAAATAAAACTAAAGCCTTTATATGTCAATGCTTTTATAATTAA
>JAKQYG010000049.1 GCA_023356515.1 Trichodesmium sp. MAG_R04
CTTCGATTCAATATTTGCAATATCCTGATGCCATATTTTATGAAATTCATCGTATTCTTAAACCAGGTGGCATAGCAATTATTAGTTTTTCTAATCGGATGTTTTATCAGAAAGCGATCGCCGCTTGGCGAGATAATTCAGAAGGGGGAAGAGTAAAGTTAGTTAAGAGTTATTTTGAGTCTGTGAAAAATGCTAATGGTGTTCCCGGTTTTAGTCAAGTAGAGGTAATTTCTCAAAAGTCAAATGTACCAAGTTTTTTGCATACGTTAGGTTTAGGAGGAGGTGATCCTTTTTATGTTGTAATTGCTCATCGTCAGAGGCTGTTTGAAAAGTATGAGAGAGAGTAAAAAAAAGCTCACACGGGGTAAACTATGATTAAGGAAAAATATATATAAGGCGCTCAGAACAATGGGAAAAGTATATACGAGTAATCTGACTTATGCAGGACTTAGGGAACAGCACTAATTGTAGTGGCAATATCTTGATATAGCGGTACTGCGTAAGTCCTGTTATGAACAGTTTGAGTTGATTAAGTCACTGCTGCCTCCAACGAAGAAAGGGGGTCGTCCTCGCTGTGTCTGTTTGTTCTCAGTTATCAACTGTTCTACCAAGTCCAAGGGTATAAATGGCGAGATCTGCCGGCAGATTTTCCAGCCACCGCAGACAGTCTACACACATTTCCTTAACTGGCGCTTGGATGGAACTTGGGGTGGGATTCATCAACGTTAATGGGGAGAGCAGGTTCGTCGTCTCTATCTGGTTTGGGTAGACAGAGGATATAGCGGCGAGCCTTTTCTGCGCTTTGTGATGGATACCTTCGGGTGGATTGTGCACATGGTACTGGGTCCTCAAGAATCCCAGGGTTTCATTCTCCTCAAAAAACGTTGGGTGGTTGAGCGCACCTTTGGTTGGTGGAATTGGTATCGACGTTTAAGTCAAGACTACGAGTATTTGCCTCCAAACTCTGAGACCATGATTTACATCGCTATGATTCGCCTCATGGTTCGGCGTTTAGCATAATTGGCTACACCCCTATCCCTTTTCAAATAGTTTCTTAGACACAAACGATGCTACCGGATATGATATAAGTTAATCACCCATAGCTGACTGCTTATGATAATGTATATTTTACAAGTAAAATCTTTCCCTTTAATAATCATTAATTAGATAAAATTTATGAAAATATCCCTCGCACAACTTAATCCTATTATTGGTGATATTTCCGGCAATGCTAAATTAATTTTAGAGGCAGCACAAAAAGCACAAATTTTAGATGCCAAATTGATGATAACTCCAGAATTATCATTGATAGGTTATCCGCCACGGGATTTATTAATTTATCCTAGTTTAATTGAATCTGCTGCTGTAGAATTAGAAAAATTAGCTCAAGATTTACCATCAGAAATAGCTGTTTTAGTCGGAACTGTAACTTTTAATTATCAAGCTGCTGAAAAAGGAGAAAAATCTTTATTTAATAGTGCCGCTTTATTAACCAATGGTAAAATTAAACAAATATTTCATAAACGACTTTTGCCTACTTATGATGTCTTTGACGAAGACCGATATTTTGAACCTGGCAAAAGTAGGGATTTTTTTACATTAGAAATTTCCACTGACAGCTCAGAATATTCAGTTAAAGTCGGCGTGACTATTTGCGAAGATTTGTGGAATGATGCAGCATTTTGGGGAAAGCGAAATTATACTTGTGACCCGATGAAAGAATTAGCAGAACAAAAGGTTGATTTTGTAGTTAATATGTCAGCTTCTCCCTACCGAGTTAGGAAACAAAAATTGCGAGAGGCTATGTTAGAACATAGTACCAATAATTATCGAATACCAATTATTTATCTTAATCAAGTGGGTGGTAATGACGATTTAATTTTTGATGGTTGTAGTGTAGTTTATAATTGTGGTGGAAATGTGATTTATCGTGCTAAAGCTTTTGAGACAAGTTTTGCAGTTGTAGAATTTAATTCGGAAAAAAAAGATTTAACTTCAGTGAATTTTGAAAGTATAAATTTGCTAGAAAGTGAGGATGAAGAAATTTGGTCCGCTTTGGTGTTAGGTGTAAAAGATTATGTGCGCAAGTGTGGTTTTTCCAAGGTTGTTCTGGGTTTAAGTGGAGGAATAGATTCAGCTTTAGTCGCAGCGATCGCTACTGCTGCATTGGGAAAAGAAAATGTTTTTGCTATTTTAATGCCTTCTCCTTATAGTTCTGAACATTCTGTCAAAGATGCTTTAGAATTAGCAAGAAATTTGGCTATTCCTAAAAAAGTTATATCTATTGGGGATTTAATGAAAGGTTATGACAATAGTTTGGCAGATTTATTTACAGATACAAATTTTGGAATTGCTGAAGAGAATATTCAATCTCGGATTCGGGGAAATTTATTAATGGCTATTTCTAATAAGTTTGGTCATTTACTTTTATCTACAGGCAATAAGTCAGAAATGGCGGTTGGTTATTGCACTCTTTATGGTGATATGAATGGTGGATTGGCAGTAATTTCTGATGTACCAAAAACTCGTGTTTATTCTTTGTGTCGGTGGTTGAATGAACAGGCGGTTAATGGCAAGCAAAATTTCTATGGAGCTGGAAATTTACTAATTACTGAAAAGCAAAATATTATTCCCGAAAATATTCTGACTAAAGCTCCAAGTGCTGAGTTAAAAGAAGATCAAAAAGACCAAGATTCTTTACCTGATTACGAAGTATTAGATAATATTTTATTTCGGTTAGTAGAAAACTGCGAATCCCTAGCAGAAATTATTGCTGCAGGACACGATTCAGAGGTAGTAAATAAAGTAGTAAAATTAGTTATGCGGGCTGAATTTAAACGTAGACAAGCACCCCCTGGATTGAAAATTACCGAGCGAGCTTTTGGCACTGGTTGGCGGATGCCTATTGCTAAAGAGTTATAGCAAAATGTTACAAATACTTTGCAAATATTATTAAGGTGAGTAAATTCAAACCCACATTCCGCACTTCATTATGTAGCACAAAAAGATACATTAATTATCATTACTATTTTGAGCCAACAAATTAAACAAATTAATTCTATAGAACACAAAAAAATCAGTGGCATGAGTATTTTTGGCAAACCAGGGTTTCTGTTGGCAGCAGAACATACAGGAGGAACCACACTCCTGTTGTTCGCATCAATTAATTTTTCTAGCTCTTCAAGTAGTGCGATCGCGAAGCGGACTGGAAGTCTATCGCTTCTTATTAAAATCACAGATAATATTTTTGACAACTTGAGGGTAAAAACTCTAAAATTAAGATCCCCATTTCTTCTGTGAGATTTACCACTTTTGGCCATTGATTAATTCTCAAGAAATGTACTCCTTGAAAGCATTGAAATATCCATCTTAATGTCGGAGTATTTGTTAGTTTTCCTAATTGGTTTCTAAAAGTTAAAAGTACCTCTCATTGTAACTTTTCACGGTTATTATGCTATAGCACTCGAAGCAAAGGTTAGGACATTACTAAATGCTGAAATTCAGTCAGGGATTACTTCTGACTTCTTACTTACCCGTAGTGCTATACTTCGACTGCTATACCACAGAAATAATCCTCAATCAATATAAAAGTTCTCTAACACAGACCAAAGATTTTGTCAAGAATCGCGTTCAATTTTTTCGAGAATTATATTTTAGGAATCGCGATCGCCTATTTCAGAGGGTGTCTATAAAATAAATCTTAAGAACTGCAGTAAGATTGATTATTGCTGGGTTACGGCAAATCACACCAAAATATTAAGTTTAACTATTAATCTGTGCCTAATTAACCCTACACAAGGATTTAATATTTTATTCACAGATACTCTCTCAAGAAGGGAACTATTTCATAGCTGTTTCTGAATTTATCCGCTCCCAACTAATAGAAAAAGGATGTCCACCAGAGAAAATTCAAGTTAATTATATTGGTGTAGATGTGGATAAATTTATGCCAAATCCGCCAGTAAAACGAGAACCTATTGTTTTATTTGTCGGACGGTTAATAGAAAAGTGAATATTTAATTCAGGCGATCGCCCAAGTACAAAAAACTATACCCAATATAGAGTTAGTAGTTATCGGCGACGGAATTCTACGTTCTTCTCTAGAAAATTTAGCTAATAATTTGTTATCTAATTACCGTTATCTATTCCTGCTTCTCGAAGTAATTGTTCTAAACGTTTGGCACGTTCTTCAGCAACTTCTTTAGCCTGACGTTGCTGTTCTTTCGCCTGACGTTCCTGTTGGAGTTCTGACTCAGCAACTTCTTTAGCCTGACGTTCCTCATCTAATTGTCCTTGGACATTACCTAATTGTTCTTGGACATCATCCAATTGTTCCTGAACATCATCCAATTGTTTTTGAACTTCCAGATAATCTGCAAATAATTGACCATCTGGACGATACAATTGTAAAGTTTCGGGCCATACCTCAAAGGGAATTCCCAATCTTGGAGAAACCCAGCCATTCATACTGTATTATCTGCCATTGGTTGGCCGTCACTATCGGGATAAACAATTTCTCGATGGGTTTGGGTTTCGAGTTGTTTCACCATTGTTTTTTTCCTCAAAATTTCCGCAAAACCTCTATGCTTGAATTATAGCGTTAATTCTGATTCCTCAAACCATGATTTAGGGAGGGAGCTAGAATATACAAGTTAATCACTTTAAAGTCAGGAAAAAGAAGTCTAAGGGTAAGTATGTGCTATACTTCGACTGCTATAGTGATTCCGAATAAGAATGGGATACTTTTTCAGCTAAAACCCTTTCACAGCAAGAAAATTTTGTCTCAATCTAAATCAGAATGACTATATATCCCAAAATTTTTCAAAAAAAACTCCCCTGCCATAAAAATCTATAGCAGAGGAACAATAGCAATTCCAAGCAAAAATAACTAACAGCCTAACTGCGATCTGTTACAACTGCTGGTTCAAAACTATATATAACTAAATCCTCACTCTGCTTAGTCAACTGATTATACAATTTTTCAGTATTCGGGAAATTAGCAGCAGGCAGAGTTGGAAAACGACGATAAGGAACAGTATCCTCTCCAAACATTTCAATGTATTCAACACTATTTACCATAGCACCGATAAAACTATTAATACCTGAAGTTGCTAAAATCTGATTATACTTCCGAATCTCAACTTGATTACGAGGAGCGCGACCTAAGAAATGCCTAGTACCAAGTTCAATCACCTTAGTATTAGGATAGGGTGTATAGAACTCTTTTACATAAAGTTGAGAACAACCTAACCCTTCAATAAACTCCTTGATATTCATTTCATTATTCTCTAACTTACTTTCCAGAGAAGAAAACTCACTCCTACTTCTATAAGGATCGATATTCCGCTCAAAAATCTGACGGTAAGCAGCAGCAATAACCATTTCCAACTGTTGCTCATCTTCGGTACTTGTCAACTTAAAGACCTTAGACTGCTCCCGTTGCTTGTTAACACCTTGCATAATTCGGAACTTAATATCAGGTTCAGTACGAAATAACCTAGGAGTTCCCAATTCCAGAAATCTTGGTTTTATTTCTTTCTGAACTCGCAGACCTTTCTTGCCGATAGTACCTAGCCTTGTATTTCGCAAAGAAAAGCCAGCAGGAGTTAAGTAGCGTTCGTAAGGAACAGTATTTTCACCAAAAGCTTCATTATATTCCTGACTATTGATAATGGCATCAACTAAAGCATAGAAACCTTGCTTAGCACAAATATCAAAGTAAAAATTAATTTCTTTACGCCCATAAGTCGGACGACCTAACAACCGTCGATGAATGTACTCAACTGCCTTACATACATACAAGGAAGTCCAGTACATATTCCTGAAAGTGTCAGACTTCACCAAAGCGCGAATAAATTCCCGAACAGTAATATCACAATTTTCAAATTGATTTTCAACATCTTTCAGCCGTTGATCATCGTAAACATCCCGACCAAATACCTGACGATAAGCAGCAGTGATAATTTTTTCAGGAGAACTTTCAGAAAACCTAATACTAGCCCTGTTGCTGCTTCTCAAACTACGGAATTTACTATCGATATCATCTTCAGGCAGTTGTTCAACTTTGAAAACCTTCGGACCAAGAGAACCAGGATTTTTAGCTCTGGTACCAAGGCTACTAATTTGGCTATCAATACCAGCTCCCTGATGAATTAAAATCCGGCGAGTATCTTTACCAAAAAATATAGGGTGATTTTTCGGGTTACGAGTTTCTTCCGGGAAGATTGCCCCAAACTGAATTTCTAATGGGTCATTACACACACCATAAACGTGCTGGTTTGGCAAGGGTTTCTCATAATCAGCAAATAAAGTTACGAATTGAGGTACTTTTCGGAAAGGGGCACTATACTCAAATAAGTCAAACTGTGCTCCCCAGTTCCTACATTCCTGAGCCTCTTGACCTAAGCCACGGATATATGGGACAGTTTCTTCACCAAAATAATCGGAGTATTCTTGAGAGTCCACCATGGCATTTACTAAAGCAGACAAACCACCTTTAGTAACAATATCAAAGTATTTCCTAAACTCTTCTGGTGAACTTAAGCCTCGACCTAAAAAATGACGAGTTGCAAGTTCCACTACGCGACTATTGACAAATCCTTCATAGAACTGTTTACGGTAAAGAGAAGATTGACCCAAACCACGAATAAACTCTTTCATTGAGATTTTACAGTTTTTGACCTGAGATTCTAGAGAAGAAATATTCAGGCCATAAGTTCTGGTAATATCCCGCTCAAACACTTGGCGATAAGCTGCTTTGATGACATCTTGTTTTTCAAAGTTAGACAAACCAGGCTTCATGACAAATTTTTGCCGCCTTTGGGCGGCATTAAAGTAAATTTCTGGTAATTCTAGCCCTTGCTGATCTGAACTTTGGCCCAGGCGTTGCTTATTAGAAGGTGTTGGCTCGCGAAACTCGGTTAAAACTACATTGAAATATTGAGCCACAATTTCCTTAGCTTCCTGGTCTTGAAAATATCTCATGGAAGCTTGTCGCATCTGTTGGATAGCTACAATAGTAGATATAGTAGAACAAGCATTCTCAATAATTTCTCTTAAACCACGAACATTGACGGAGAGAATGCTAGGGTCCCCGGCCACAATAGCATAAGTAGTATAGCGTAGGAACCAGGATAAGTCCCGCAAGGATTTGGTCATATTAGCGGGGCCATACTTAAACACAGGAATCGTTCTGAAGCCGGCTGGTATAGGACCAGGGCTACCCGCACCTAAATTACTGAATAGGTTACGTAACCCTTGAAACAGGTTACTTTTACCATTGTTCTCTATAGAACTAGTTGTAGCACCAACAATACTTGTAGTCATTTCCGGTTGATATGGCTTTTCCAAGAATGCCATAGGAGAACCACCAGAAAAAATAGTATTGGCAGCAGAAGAAACAATTCTTTCTGAATTCTTAGTCAGTACCTGAGCAATTTCTAAGCGTTTTACTCCCGAACTAAAAAATTTTGCTAGTTCGTTTAGTTCACCTTTTCCTAAAAACCGATCTTGTTGTTCTGCTTGATAAATAGTTGATGCTGGTAAGGTTTGATATAGTTGCGGACGTACAACTGAACTTCCACCACTTGCGTTGACAGTCATTCGATTTTTGCGACTCCCTATTTTAAGTTTTTACAGCTTTTATTCAAAAAGTTTGCCTTGAATGTTTATGACATTTCAAAAACCTTCTCCTTTGAATAAAAGCATAGTTCTCTTAAAATCTTGGTTTTGTTTCTCTCTCAACTTGCAGATTTTTGCCAATACTGCCTAGCCTTACATTTCGCAAGGACAAACCAGCAGGAGTTAAGTAGCGTTCGTAAGGAATAATATCTTCGCCAAAAGCTTCATTATACTCCTGACTATCAATAATAGAATCAACTAAAGCATAGAAACCCTTCTTCGCACAAATATCAAAGTAAGAATTAATTTCTTTACGCCCATAAGTCGGACGACCTAATAACCGCCGATGAATGTACTCAACTGCCTTACATACATACAAAGAGGTCCAATACATATTTCTGAAAGTGTCAGACTTCGCCAGAGTACGAATAAATTCCCGAACAGTAATACTACCTCTTTCAAGTTTACTTTCAGCATCTTTCAAACGTTGGCCATCATAAACATCCCGACCAAATACCTGAAGATAAGCAGCATTGATAATCCTTTGAGTATAATCACCGGTATTGTCACCATTGCTACTTTTATAGTCATTAAGTGGGGCATTTAAATAATCTTTAGTTGGTTGATTAAGTTTAAAAACTTTCGCACCAAGAGAACCAGGATTTTTAGCTCTGGCACCAGGGTTACTAATTTGGCTATTGATACTAGCTCCCTGATGAATTAAAATTCGGCGAGTATCTTTGCTAAAAGGTGCAGGGCGGTTTTTCGGGTTGCGAGTTTCTTTAGGAAAGATTGCCCCAAACTGAATTTCTAATGGGTCATTACCCATACCATAAACGTGCTGGTCTGGCAAGGGTTGCTCATAATCAGCAAATAAAGTCACGAATTGAGGTACTTTTCGGAAAGGGGCACTGTAGTTAAATAAGTCAAATTGTGCTCCCCAGTTCCGACATTCCTGAGCCTCTTGACCTAAGCTACGGAGATATGGGACAGTTTCCTCCCCAAAATAATCGGAGTATTCTTGAGAATCAACCATAGCATTTACTAAAGCAGACAAACCACCTTTAGTAACAATGTCAAAGTATTTCCTAAACTCTTCTGGTGAACTTAAGCCCCGACCTAAAAAATGACGAGTTGCCAGTTCTACTACACGACTATTGACAAATCCTTCATAGAACTGTTTCCGGTAAAGAGAAGATTGACCTAAACTACGAATAAACTCTTTCATTGAGATTTTGCAGTTTTTGACCTGAGATTCTAGATAAGAAATATTCAAGCCGTAAGCTCGGACAATGTCCCGTTCAAATACCTGGCGATAAGCTGCCTTAATTGCATCTTGTTTTTCAAAGTTAGACAAACCAGGCTTCATGACAAATTTTTGTTGCCTTTGGGCAGCATTAAAGTAAACTTGTGGTAATTCTAGCCCTTGCTGATATGAACTTTTACCCAGGCGTTGCTTATTAGAAGGTGTTGACTCACGAAACTCCGTTAAAACTACATCGAAATATTGAGCCACGATGTCCTTAGCTTCCCGGTCTTGAAAATATCTCATTGAAGCTTGTTGCATTTGTTGGATCGCTACAATGGTAGATTTACTGGAACAAGCATTCTCAATGATTTCTCTTAAACCACGAACATTCACTGAAAGAATGTTAGGATCTCCGGCCACAATAGCATAAGTAGTGTAGCGTAGGAACCAGGATAAGTCCCGCAAGGATTTGGTCATATTAGCGGGGCCATATTTAAACACAGGAATTGGTCGGAAACCTACTGGAATGGGACCATCGTTATTGCTACCTAAATTATTAAATAGCTCCCGTAGACCTCCAAATAGATTACTTCCACCTTTCTTTTTCACATAAGTAGTAGTCTCTAGATTCGTACCTTGAGAAACTGAGGTTGTTTTAGAAGCAACAGCACTCATGGCCATTTCTGGTTGATCTGGCTTTTCCAAGAAACTCATAGGAGAACCACCAGAAAAAATAGTATTGGCAGCAACAGAAACAATTCTTTCTGAATTATTAGTGAGTACTTGAGCAATTTCTAAACGTTTAGCTCCCGAACTAAAAAATGTTTCCAGTTCGTCTAGCTCACCTTTTTCTAGAAAGCGATCTTGTTGTTCTGCTTGAGAAATAGTTGATACCGGTACGGTTTTATATAGTTGCGGATTTGCAACTGAACTTCCACCACTTCCATTGATAGCCATTGGATTTTTTTACTCCCTATTTTAAGTTTTTACAGCTTTTATTCAGACTATTTAACTCTCATTTTTATGATATTTTGAGCACGTATTTCTTGTTGGTCTCATTCCAGGTTTGTGCAAAAACAATTTTTTTGAAACATTAAAGGCAAAGAAAGTATGTATTTTGGCTATTCTTACTTTCTAGCTTTTTCTTATCTGTTTCTAAGGTAAAATTTTTAAGCTAACTACCTGCTTGTGTTAAAAAACCTTACAGAATTTCATTTTATAGACTTATAGTCTTTTATCTTAGAAAAAATAATAAATTTTGTTAAGTAATTGTTGATGATTTGGATATTATACCATTTCAGTTGTCAGGACCGACCCCGCTCAACATCAGAATAGGATCTGCTAAACAAGTCTTTTTAATAAGCAGGGGAGAAGCTAGGGACGTTGCATGCAACTTCCCTACATAAGAAAAGGGAATATATGTGAAGGGGTAGTCGGATATATTTGTCCCTTGATTTTTCTGACATGGTAGTGCCTAAAACAATAACTTTTTCAGCTTGAAGGGCAAAAACCAGGTAGTTTGTTCGAAAAAAAGCTAAGACCTTTATTTGTTAATGCTTTTATATTTAATCAGCAAGCCCTATATATTATGATGGGTTACGGCAGACAACTGGAGAGGTGACAAATAAGGTAAAACCCTTTTGGGGCAAGCTTAGGAGAAACCTACATTTAGGAAAAATTAGGGGTTGAGGATGGGGTCTTAAGATACTGACTGGCCATTGAGTGACCTGAATGACCTATTTCTTCATTAATATTATGAAGACTAAGGCCAAATGTAAATAGTATTTATTTATCAAGATAACATTGTCTCAAACCATTATTAAGTAGGGCTTACAAGAAGTTTGTCACCCCCCTCTAAATTCTTTTTCCTGGCAAGTTTCTACTTAAAATTATCTCCATCCATTTTGCAAATTCTTTAAAGTAGTAATTTTGAATTTCAACAATTTACGCAATTAATTTATTAAGATGAAAGATAGACTTGATATTAGTTCTGCTGTTGAAGGACTCTATGATGCTTTCCCATTTCCTCCAGACCCTTTGATAGATGAAGCACCTCCTGGATACAACTGGCGCTGGAGTTGGCCAGTAGCTTATAGTTTTTGCACTGGTCAAAAACCGAAAAAACAAGATATTAGAATTTTAGATGCAGGCTGTGGAACAGGTTCTAGTACAGATTATTTGGTTCACCTTAACCCTCAATCATCTGTAGTGGGAATTGATTTAAGTGGTAGTGCTTTGCGTTTAGCAAAGGAAAGGTGCATTCGTTCGGGAGCTTCGCGGGTTGAATTTCATCATCTCAGCATATATGATATAGAAAAACTAGAGGGAGAGTTTGACTTTATTAATTGTGTAGGGGTACTGCACCATTTACCCGATCCAATTCAAGGCATCCAAAATCTAGCTTTGAAATTGGCTCCTGGTGGAATTATGCACATTTTTGTTTATGCAGAGTTGGGGCGCTGGGAAATTAGACTCATGCAGCAGGCGATCGCTATTCTTCAAGGCAATAAACGTGGCAACTACCAAGATGGAGTAAAAATCGGACGTCAACTTTTCGCTTCCCTACCAGAGAATAACCGTCTTGTCAAATATGAACAGGAAAGATGGTCTTTTGAAAATCAACGAGATGAGTGTTTTGCCGATATGTACGTCCATCCTCAAGAGATAGACTACAATATTGATACCTTGTTTGAATTAATAGAAGCATCTGGCTTAGAGTTTTTGGGATTTTCCAATTGGGAATACTGGGATATAAAACGACTTCTCGGAAAATCTCCTGAATTGATAGAAAAAGCAATTGATTTAAATTATAAGAAACATTATCGTTTGATTGAGGTATTAGACCCTCAAATCAGTCATTATGAGTTTTTCTTAGGAAGACCACCTCTACATAAAGTTGATTGGTCTCATGATCAGTTTCTCAGGACAGCAATACCTGAATTAAGTCCTTGTATCCAGGGATGGCCTAGTGAAAATATATTTGATGGAAGCTATAGATTGGTAAATTTGTCAAGGCAAGAATATGAATTTCTAGAAGCTTGTGATCAGGCAAGTGGGAAATCTCAACTCACAGTAGAAGAAATATTAACAAATATATCAGTAGGACTAGAAACTGTGCGATTGCTTCAATCCCGACTTTTAATTTTACTAACTCCTAGTTCCGATTATAGCTGAATTAAGAAGTAAACTGTCCTTTGCTCCTCCTAAGGTGAGAAGTCTGTAAAGATAAAGGGCCATTTGCCTTAAATTTTTACTGTGGCTCAATTAGAGATTAGACGCGGGAGAATGTTCTTACCAGCCTGGTGACTGCTATAAATTTATCCGATATTATTTTGTTAATATTTAGCTTTTCTTGAGTGGACAAATTTAACCACAATCATGACTGGGAATAAATAGAGAAAGAGAATTTTCTACACTTTATGAGGTACATTGTCAACTAAGTTATAGCTCTCCTAACTTCCGACTTATGAATTCTAAATAATAACTTCCGACTTATAAATATCTATTTAGGTATGCTTACTCCAACATGGTATGATGGCTACTGGCATACAAAAAAAGTCTACCACTTGTGATTAGTATCTAATTTTTTGTGAATACATCTGATACATCACCAGAATCAATAACCGTTGAAAGTAATACTTCAGAAGTTGGTACTGTACCATCAGAACCAAATGCTTCAATACAAGAGTATTACAAACTGCAAAAGGAATTACATGTAATTACCTTAACAATTACAGGTATAATACTCACATTTGTCTGGGTTTTTTATCCCCTAAACATAGCTCTAAATTATTTGATAGGAGCAGCGACAAGTGTGGTTTACTTAAGAATGTTGACCAAAGATGTTGAGCGTATTGGGAGAAAAAAAGGATATCTAAGTAAAATAAGACTAGCTATGTTTGTTGGGTTAATAATATTAGCAACTCAGTTAAATGAGCTAAAAATTTTACCAATTTTCCTAGGATTTCTGACTTACAAAGCAGCTCTAATAATATATGTACTGCGAACATCACTTTTGCCTAACTCATAGGTATCTTAAGACCATACCTTAATATAAATCGGGAAGCCTAAAAACAAAAATGCTAGATGTTTTGAACACTATTAAATTTTTATCCCTGGCTGAATTGGAAGTTGGCCAGCATTTTTACTGGGAGTTAGGTAGTCTCAAAATACATGGGCAAATTATACTCACATCTTGGTTTGTAATTGCCCTGATACTTTTGGCTGCAATTCTTGCTTCACGCAATGTGGAGCGAATTCCTAGTGGGATACAAAATTTCATGGAATCTGTCCTAGAGTTTGTCCGTAGCCTAACTAAAGACCAGATAGGTGAAAAAGATTATCGCCCTTGGGTACCATTTGTTGGTACCTTGTTCTTGTTTATATTTGTGTCAAATTGGTCAGGAGCTTTAGTCCCTTGGAAAGTAATAGAACTACCTTCAGGAGAACTAGCTGCCCCCACAAGTGACATTAATACAACAGTAGCATTGGCGCTACTGACTTCCATAGCATATTTTTATGCAGGTATCAGTAAAAAAGGCTTAGGATATTTTGCCGGTTATGCCCAGCCAGTAGCTTTTATGGTCCCATTTAAGATCATAGAAGATTTTACCAAGCCTCTATCCCTAAGCTTCCGCTTATTTGGTAATATTCTCGCAGATGAATTAGTGGTAGGAGTGCTAGTTCTGCTAGTACCTTTGTTTATTCCCCTGCCAATGATGGTTTTGGGTCTATTCTTAAGTGCTATTCAAGCACTAATTTTTGCGACTCTAGCTGCTAACTACATCGGAGAAGCTTTAGAAGAGCACGGCGCAGAAAATCACGACTAAGAGATTAAGCAAAGTAGGTAGTGGAAAAAACTTGCTGAAAAAAACTCAAAATCTGGTATTCTAAGTTGTTAGTGGGATAAAAAGTTACCAGATTCACACAGATGAAGATGGTATAGTAAAAAGTCTCCACAAAAAGAATAATCTAGGGTATTAGAACTCCTGGAGATGTCAAAAGTAAAATTCAGAGTTGATGAGTGATGTGAGATAAAAGCACAAAATTTGAACTTGTTCATTTTCTAGCTCCACTTCAATCATCACATCAATTCATCTAAAAGAGTGACCATTGTGTAGTTGATTGCACTACGGTGCAATTAATGTATTTCTAGTTGTCAAGTTTGTACTTTAGGTTAAACAAAGGAAAGAAAGTTATTATGGATTCATTGATTGCTGCTGCGTCCGTTGTTGCTGCTGCCTTAGCTGTAGGTTTAGGTGCTATTGGTCCTGGAATTGGTCAAGGAATTGCAGCAGGTCAAGCCGTAGAAGGTATTGCCCGTCAGCCAGAAGCAGAAGGAAAAATCCGAGGCACATTACTGTTGAGCTTGGCATTTATGGAAGCTTTAACAATTTACGGTCTAGTGGTATCACTGGTGTTGCTATTTGCTAACCCCTTTGCATAAAAACCCTGATTTATCGAAAGTGGGGATTTTAGATTTTTGATTATCAAAAATCTAAAATCTTTAAATCAAAAACTATGGGAACCACCAAAGATTAG
>JAKQYG010000490.1 GCA_023356515.1 Trichodesmium sp. MAG_R04
TGAATTATTATCTCAACAGTATGAACAAATTAAAGCTGAATTACGGGAGGTCAAAAATACTCCTCAAGGTAATATGGTAAAACAATATCGGAAAGCAGAGCGAAATGGAGAAGATTTGATCAAAACTTTGTTAAAAGGAGCAGAGTTTAAGGTAAAGTTTTTGAAAAATATGCGTAATTTTGTTAAGGATTTTAAAAATCATAAAATTACATTACAAGAATTTCTCCGAGGTCCGAATTCTATAAATATAGATAGTGTGGAAGACCTCATGGATGAAATGTTTGAAAATATGTTTGTAATGATACATTTGTAAATGATCTTACTAACTAATTAAGCTGCTGCAAATTGATGGAATAATTAATAAACAATAAATAATGTGAAGATGTTGACTAATACTAATTACTAAAAACTTTGCTTTACTTATATGTAATACTTCTAAATATTTTTTTCTGTATTAAATGATAGATATTTAGTAACTTTTGTTCTTAATCATAGTGATTTTTCACAGTTCTTAAGCAGAGCATTACTTTTTCAAACAAAATAGTATAACACTCCTTAATCAAGTCCTTATTACTTCTTCCTTTGCTTTAATAATTAAAACAACTATTAAGGTCACAACTGATAACTGAAATGACAGAATCTATTTCTTGGCAGGAACGCTATCTAAATTTCATTGACTATATTATCGAAATTACTCTTCAAGGTAAAATTCGCTCCAAAGAACAAGTATATCAAATGCTTATTAAAGAAATTAGCAGTGGTACAGGAGAAATATTTGAACGTTGTTTTGATGAACGTTTCCAAACTATTCAAAATCAGGTAGATACAGAAACTGATGAATTAAAAAAAGCAAAAGCTAATCGTCGTTTACGAGCATTAAAAACTATTCAAGGAGAATGGAAAAGATGGGAAAAACAAAATCAAACTCAAGAGGCGATCGCTACATCTGTACAGCAAATTATTAATACGGAAACTAGGGAACGTCTTGCCAGTTTATTTAATATTATTGACCCCAACCAAAAACAATCTCTGACCCTTAAACAATTACAAAAACTTGGCCAAGCTCTACAGGACCAACAACTCGAAACTACTGAGCAAGAACTGAAAAAAGATTTGCAGCAGTTTACTACTGGTATTACTCAAGGTCTGAAAGCTTGGCAAAAACTACAACCTTATTTAGTGAGTTGGATATATGACCAAAGTCAAGGCCAATTGGGATTTGGTGGTACTCCTGAAAAAAGGGGACCCTGGGTATTATGGTCAGAACAAGTAAATAGCTCTTTTCCAGAGGGTTTATTTAATACTATTGCTTTGGAAAAATCGATTGCAGAATTTGCTGTCCAAGTTGATATTGAAGAGAATAATTTGCTTGAGTTGGCAGTAATTTTGCAATGTTTACAAAGGGGATTAGTAGAATGGTTTGATAAGTTAATTTATGATGGGAAGGTAGGAACAAAATTATCTATTGCTACTTTTTTGACTTTCGCTACTATTTGGTGTGAGTTAGCTAATGGCTTTCAGGCTAGACCTACTTTAAGTAATTCTTGTTTTCAGGTAACATTGCAAATTCTTCGGGCCTTTTCTCAACGAGAATATTTTCCTCTTTATGGTGGAATTTTTGCTTCTTTTTCTGGAGAATATTTACAGAATACTTTGAGTTATTTAGATAAACCTTTGCAAAGAATTAAAGGTACTCAAGCTAAGGCAAGAATTTTAACTTTATTAGGTTATTCTCAGCAGACTTTAGGGGAATATTTAAGGGCAATGGAATTTCATCAAAAAGCTTTAGAAATTTCACAAGAAACGAAGGATAAATTCTGTGAAATTGCTAATCTTAATCATTTGAGTCGGACTTGTGTGGGGATGCAGAATTATAGTGAGGCAATCAATTATAGTCAAAGGGCATTAATGTTTTCCCGACAGGTAGGAGATAAAAAAGGGGAAGCTAATGCTTTAGCTAATTTTGGTTTTAGTGAGGTGTTCCAAGCAAGAAAAGAAGAAGTGATGGAAACGGAGGTTTATGAAAATGCAGTTAACTATTTACAACAGGGTTTAAAATTGTCAGAAAGCTTGGAGGATGGTCAGAGCAAGTCTCTCTGTTTTAGTAGTCTCGGAATTGCTTTTATGGTGTTAGATAAACCTGAAGATGCTCTTTTATATTTAAATGGGGGTTGGGAAGCGGCTCAATATTCTGGAGATTTATATTTACAAGGTTTGAATTTGGCTTATCTTGCTCAGGCTTACTATAGTTTGCAAAATTGGGAGAAAGCTGTTTTTGCAGGTTGTTTGGGTATGTATCTTTTGGAGCAAATTGGTATTAATGAATGGCGAAAAACTGCTGGGTTAATCATTGTATTGAAAGGGCTATTGGGAGAAGATTTTAATCAAATTTTAAATCAGAAACGCTCAGAAATTTTGCTAGTTATTGGAGTGGATGGTTATGATTATATCTCTGAACTTTTGTTGAAATATCAACAGTCTCTTTAGAGATTGATTTATATTATGAGTCTAAATACTTACTCAAGTTTCCCCCTCTTCATGTACTACATTTTATCCTAGGGAATGTGGGCTATGAAGGTGATGCGATGACCTTGCCTTTTTAATTCTTGTGCCAAAGGCAGCATTGTCAGGACTTACCCATAACTACTATATTTAGTAGGGAGTAACGGCCATTAACCCCTACAGATGGTGTATATTTTCATATTTTGCGTAAGTCCTGATTGTGTTGAGATGCCCTGTAAAATATATAGGACAAATAGCACCAAAATGAGTTATAGTTAGTTTTATCCTAGTTATATAGTTCCTGTTAAGACTGGTTTACCTGTTGATACTGCCCGTTCAATAATATCAGCAGCACGAG
This sequence comes from Trichodesmium sp. MAG_R04, assembly GCA_023356515.1. Taxonomy (GTDB): domain Bacteria; phylum Cyanobacteriota; class Cyanobacteriia; order Cyanobacteriales; family Microcoleaceae; genus Trichodesmium. The sequence continues at coordinate 2,861 of JAKQYG010000490.1, forward strand.
TGACTCCACCTGCTCGTTTAATTGCTTTCTGTAATCTCAAAGCATTTTGCTTATATGACGGTTGTGTGAGAACCTGAGAAATAGCTGTTCGTAACCGAGGTACTGTTAAACATTTCAGTGGTATCGCTGCTCCGGCTCCAGTCAAAGCTATTCGCGCTGCTACTCCTGGTTGATCAAAGGCAATAGGAATAGCAACCATTGGTACTGCATTACTTAAACATTCTAGAGTTGTGTTCATA
>JAKQYG010000491.1 GCA_023356515.1 Trichodesmium sp. MAG_R04
CTTGATCTATGGTTTGACCAGCATGACAATTTCGTAATTCTGGGGGTCTATCTGCGGTTAGAACTAATAGGGGGATGCGACTTTCTTTTGCTTCTATTATGGCTGGATAAAAATTAGCTGTGGCGGTACCAGATGTGCAGACTATAACGACTGGTTGATAATTTTTTTTTGCTATTCCTAGGGCGAAAAATGCTGCTGAACGTTCATCAAGAATGGGAATAGTTTCAATTTTGGGATGGGTGGCAAAGGCGAATGTTAGGGGTGTGGAACGATAACCTGGACTGATAATTGCTATGGTTAATCCTAAATGTTGTAGTGTTTCTACTAAAATAGATGACCATACTGTATTGAGGCTTCTAAAATCAATTGACATGGTTGGGTTTTGAGTCTTGAATAGTAATATATAACAATCCTAAATAGGTTGCGACAAATAAAAAAGTAAATAAAACTTTTGAAACTCTTACCTATTCTCTATTCCCTGTTCTCTTTTCCCTAAAAAGCAGTAGGATTTTTGCCAGGAACAAAATAGGATTGCTATAGTATATATATTATTTTAGTAGTTTTAATTTATGAGTAATCCATATATTAGCGGGTTGTATGAAATAGTTATCGGTATTACAGCAGCAGATGAAAGCAATTTAATTAACTATTGGGAGAAATTTGGCTATACAGTTAATCTCTCTGGAAACCTTCATGCAGAAACAGCGAAAAAATTGTATGGGGTTAACTCTAATTTACATTCTTTGCGTCTTCAAAACAAAGTCACAGATAGAAGTTTAGTTCGCCTAATGATTTGGGATAATCCTATTAATCAAGGATTAGAATTAAGTCCTTTAAAAGTAGTAGGAAGTCGCTGGGGAACTTCTCTATCTTTAGATGTATTTAATGTTGCTAATCATGCTGAAGATGCTCAAGCTATAGGACTTCCAATATATTATGTTCCTCCACAACGAAATTTAATTAATCGTCCCGAAAATTTTCTGCCCTTTTATCAAGCTAATCCCTGTGTTCATGAAATGGTTCTGATTCAACTATTAACCCGACAGGTTATCTTTCAACGTCATGATTATCATCGACCTAATTCTGGTATTGTTAACCTAGATTCTCATTTTAAAAGCTCAGAATTTGTTCATGCTGGACTAATTGTTGATTGTGAACATAAAACCTTAGATTTTTATGATCAAGTCTTGGGATTAGTTCGAGTTGTTGATAATGTTGAAAGCGGATATAGTGTTGCTTCTCGTAACATACTTGAGGTGAAAAAAGAGAATCCTGATGAAAGAATGTTTAACTATTATTTTATTGCTCCTGGTTATGACTTGAAAGAAAAAAATAAAATTCGGTCAGGTAATTTTGAAGTTTTACGTTTAGAAGGAAATTTAGAGCATAAACAGACCTATTCTCGTCCTGGTTGTTTAGGAACATCTTTATATACTCTACAAGTTACTAATATTGACTCATATCATCAAAAAGTTAGTAATAGTGAAGCCACAGGAGTTACAGAAATAATAATTAATGAATTTAAAGAAAAAAGCTTTTCTTTTGTTGCTCCTGATGGCTATTTTTGGACGTTATTACAAAGTTAAATATCTCAATTTACTGTAAATATAATCCTCCATCAATAGGTAAAGCAAGCCCTGTAATAAAAGCAGCTTTAGGAGAACATAAAAAGGCGACAACTTGACCTATTTCTGTTGAGGATCGCCAACGTTGCATAGGGGTATTTTTAATTCTTTGCTGCATCATTTCACTATCTACTCCACCAGATTTTGCTGTTAAATAATTCCAAGCCTCTGTTTTAGTAAATCCAGGAATAACTAGATTAACAGTAATCTGTCGTGATGCTAATAGTTTTGCATAATATCTAGTTAGAAATTCTACTACAGCTTTGCCTGTTCCCGGCAAAATATAAGCTAGTTTTGGGGTTTGGGTCATGTTACAACCAGGGGAAGAAGTGGCTACAATATAACCGTTACCATCTTCCATATAGTTAACAGCTTTTTCTACACAACGAATAAAGCATTTAGGGTAAACATTTTGATAATATTTATATCTTGCTAAACTGGTTAAGTTACCATTTCCTAATAACTGACTTTGACTATCAATGGGTAATTTTGCTGGCTCTGACTCAGGAGTGTTAGTCATTCCTAAATATAACCTTGCATTGTGAACAAGGGCTGTTAATTTACCGAAAAATTATTTTCTAAACAGTCAAAAAATTTATCTACGGTTTCTGTTTCAGCAACATTTCCTTTGATGGGATAGACTTTAACTCCATGCTCAGCTTCTAGGTTTTACTTAGTTTCATTAGCTGCTGTTTAATTGCTATTAAAACCCAGAATTAAATGATATTTATCAGTAACAAGGAGCTACAGAATTTTCATCAGGACTTACACAAATTCTACCTTGAAAACGCCATATATAGGGGCGAATGGCATCCGCCCTCACGCTTTTGTAGTGCCCGTTGGTAAGTCCTGTTCATTTTAAACTAAAGCTTTTAATAATGTCTGAAGTTTGAGCTGGACTTCTGCTAACTCTTGATCTGGTTTTGAACCAGTAACTATACCTGCACCAGCATAAAGTCTAGCACGGTCTCCATCAATTAAAGCTGACCTAATACCTACAGTAAATTCTCCATTTCCTTGATGATCTATCCAACCAATGGGTGCTGCATATAGTGAGCGATCGAAAGTTTCAAAATTCTGTATTTGTTCTTGAGCAATATCCCTAGGAACTCCTGCTACTGCTGGCGTGGGATGGAGTTCTGCTAATACTTCTAATAGATGAATGTTTTGGGAAACTTCAGCATTTATTGGTGTCCATAAATGCTGAATATTTGACAACTGTAATAGATGAGGTTGGGATGAATAATTTGGTTTTAATCCTAAATATTGGAGACGTTTAATAATAAAATCTATGACAAATTGATGTTCTCGTAAATCTTTTTCACTACATAATAAATTATTGGCTAGTTTGGAATCTTGCATGGGGGTTTTACCTCTAGGTGCGGAACCTGCTAAAGCATCTGTAACTAATTGATTATTATTAATACTAATTAACCGTTCTGGACTTGCACCTA
>JAKQYG010000492.1 GCA_023356515.1 Trichodesmium sp. MAG_R04
CATCACAAATTGCAAACACTGAGGCTTCTTCTCCCACCATAAACTCCTCAATCACAAGGCGACTTGCTGCACCACTAAGTGAACCAGTCATTAGTTCGTCTACAATCAACTGAACACCTGCACGGGATACCATTACTGGGTCTACAACCAATTGTTTTAAACTTAAAGTCTCCACCATCTCAGCTACAACCAAGATAATCTCTTGGTTGAGCAACATTCCCGTTTTAGTCCCTTGGACACCTATGTCTTCAACAACCGCTGCAATTTGCGCTTTTACCGCCTCTGGCAACAAAGCATCAACCCTATTAACTCCTAAAGTATTTTGGGCAGTGATACAAGTCAAAGCACTTGTCCCATGAACACAGTGAAAAGCAAAAGTACGCAAGTCTGCCTGAATACCTGCTCCGCCGCCACTATCAGAACCAGCAATAGTCAAAGCAACAGGAATGCTTGATGTCATAAAATTAACCATAACAACTAATATAGATTACACGTAGTTAGATATCAAGAAATTTCCTTTACTTCAATCTTACTTATTAGAAGGATTTCGTCGCCTTTGCAAAAAGTCGGGAATATCTAACCCTGGTAATTTTCTTTGTGGTTCTGGGGTTGGATTAGGATTTAGAGTGGGATTGGGATTTGCTCCTGGTCCTGGTCGTCTTGGTTGTACCTTTTCCTGCATAGGTTGAGCTTGCACTTCACCACTGAAACCAGTAGCTATGACAGTAATTTTAATTTCTCCCTGAAGTTTATCATCAATTACAGCCCCAAAAATAATATTGGCATTAGGATCTACAACTTCATAAATAATCTCAGCAGCAGCATTAACCTCATGTAAAGTTAAATCAGTACCTCCTGTAATATTAAATACAACCCCCTTAGCTCCTTCAATGGATGACTCAAGCAAAGGAGAAGAAATTGCCGCATTTGCTGCTTCCCTGGCCCTAGACTTACCAGACCCCATACCAATTCCCATCAATGCCGAACCAGCGTCAGCCATAATTGCTCTGACATCAGCAAAGTCAACGTTTACTAACCCAGGCACAGTAATAATATCTGAAATCCCCTGTATACCTTGGCGTAAAATATCATCTGCAATTCTAAAAGCTTCTTGTACCGGAGTTTGTTCATTAATCACAGATAGCAAGCGATTATTGGGAATCACAATTAAAGTATCTACTCTAGTTTGTAGAGCAGTAATTCCTTCATCAGCTTGATTAATTCGGCGTCGTCCTTCAAAAGTAAAAGGGCGAGTCACAATGCCTACAGTCAGAGACCCTGCTTCTTTAGCAATTTCTGCTATAACTGGAGCGGCACCACTACCCGTACCACCTCCCATTCCAGCAGTAATAAATACTAGATCAGGATGGTCTAAAGCATTAGCTATTTCATCTCTAGATTCTTCAGCAGCTTTTTGGCCAATAGCAGGATTACCCCCTGCCCCCAAGCCTCTTGTTAGCTTTTGTCCAAGTTGTAGGCGTTTAGGAGCATGTGACAGAGTTAATGCTTGGGCATCTGTATTAACCGTCCAAAATTCTATACCAGAAACCTCACTAGCAATCATGCGGTTAACAGCATTGCCGCCACCCCCTCCTACACCAATTACTTTAATTTTTGCCGCATTACTTGGCACAATATCATCACTCCTAGATTCTTCCTTTGTTATACTCGTAGGATCATAATTTTGTTCTCCATAAAATCCTGAGCTATTACGAAATGGGTTAGAGACATTTTTTTGCAATGGAAAATTTCCTTGTGTTTGAGATTGGGGACTTTCATAATTGACCCCTTGTTGATCATTCACTATCATTATTGGGGATAAAGTAGATATATAGTTTTTCTATCAGTTAGTTTATAGTTTACCAGGATAGCTCTTAGCTATAGATTAGCGAACCATATTCTAAAATATGTTGTATTATAATCCAATAATCTGAGTATATTTTTTTTATCCATCCATTTTTATTTTTTGGGAACTTTCAATACTACTGAAGCGTCTGTAGTAAAATTTTCAGGTTTTAATAGGTGTTTAATTCGAATTTGATTTAATTTTAATTGCTTTAGATTTATTAGGTAACTGAATTAAAGGAGAATCTGGATTTTTAAGATTAATATAAGCTATTTGGCGAACATCAATTCTACTAGGTAATTCTCGCATTCGGTCTAGGACATTGAGTTGTTGACTAAATTTAGAGCTGTACGGTCCTATATGTACTACTCCTAATTCGGTGATCAGAATTAAATTTCCTGGATCTTGCCAATTAATTTCAAATACTTTAACAGGGCTACGACTCAAACTTTGATATAAAGGATACCAATATTGACGATACTGTTCGGTAAAACCAATTACTTTGAGAGTAGGTAAAGATCCAGTTCTTTCCAGAGCAGAAAAGCTTTCTAGAGGTATCCAGTTACCATGAGTATCCAACCATCCCATTGTTTGTGAGTTACTAGTAATTACTTTACTTTTTAATTGAGTAATTGCAACAGGACGTCTTTCCGTAATCTTAATCCTTAAACTTGAGGGAAATAAATGGCGACTAATTTTTGCCTTAGCAATTGGACTATGTGATTCTAAATTTTGAGCTAATATTTGTGTTTGAATTACCCAAAGAGACTGAGGATAATCTAAATCAATTAGAGACAATATTGCTCGGTCTGAAAGCAATTGGTTACCTTCTATGGCTATTTGTTCTTGTTTAGTTATTAGCCAAATTGGCTGAGTAATTGCCCATAGTAGAGCTGTACCTAAACTACCAATTGCTAGTATTTGCCATATTATAACTACTAATTTTAGACGTCGTTGATTCCGTAGTTTTTGTCGCCGACTTACTAAGTCTGATTGAGAAACTGATCCAATACTATTAGCCATTTAGTTAGAAGATACCTATCAAATAAATCTTCAGGGAGAGTTAAACCTACATTTCCCGCAACATAATGTAGCATAAAAATATAAGTCAAAAGGTAAGGATTCAGGTGAGAGCGATCGCTTCGGTAGTCAAAGTCTGCATACTTGCTGGAAATATTATAGGGTTGACAAAAAAATCAAACTTAGTAAAGTAAGGAGATGAGTAATTCAG
>JAKQYG010000493.1 GCA_023356515.1 Trichodesmium sp. MAG_R04
ATCTCGCAATGCTTTGAGGAATATCCCCAAAGCGCCATTCCAATCTCTCGGCATTGAGTGACCGCAGTGCGGACATTTAAAATGCTTTGAGCCTCCTAAGTTTTGATAAACATGGCCACACCTGGTACAGGTTTTGGAAGTATATTCCTCACTTACATCTATTACGGTTGCCTCTCTTTTTAAACCGTGGAACTTAAGAGTTTGTTTGAAACGATTACGTGCCCAATGTAGCATTTTACGAACTGTTTTTGAGTTTAATTTACGTTTCTTTTTTCCTGATTTGGCAACCATTTAGGATGACTCAAAAGTAGGAATAAAAATAACGCCGTACTCGGTTGTTAACCATTTTGCTACTTTTTTATGGACTTCATCTATGAGGTTTTTAATCCTAATCAACAACCTATTAATTTTCTAGCTTATTCGGTGTCTTTTGTATTTATGTTTACGACCTTTTAATGTGGTCTTAGCTCTTATTAGTTTGTCAATATGCTGCCCCAACCGAAATATTCTAGTAATATCCCGATTCCCTATATCAATAAACTATAAACTTTTCTCCATCAAATCCCGTTTAAAAAAACTTCGAACACCTTTAGTAATTAGGGAGGCAAGAAAATCCGAAATTTTCTTTTTCATGGGTTTAAAGCTTCATCCTGGAATGACTTAATAACTAATTGTTAATGGCTAATAGCTGACCCCTGAAACTTAGATCATATTTTATCAATTAGATTGTTAACATCCTCCCAACGCTGCTCTTATGAGATAGCAAGGGATTACCTAGCATCAGTGTTAGAGGCTTCCTGTCTCATAGTACCCGCCTTCCGGGATTTACTCCCTTTAGGTCTTACACTCACTCCGACAGACTGACACTGTGAGTCCCGTAGCCAAAATATTTATACTTGCATTTATACCCGTCCGTGGTGACTATCACACTCAGGAGAATCATACTCTCTAAATATTTAGAGGCAATTTTTCTACTATATGACCATAATTAGAACAACGTTTTGAACATAGTTAACAAAGTCATCGAGTGGTAGCAGGAACTGCTAATGGTACAGCATTTTCAAATAAGAATTCGTAGAGAAATTTTTCTGACCATTCATGGCCAAAATAACTGTTAAATAATCCTGACGCTGGGTCTCGTTCAGCACTATATTGATCGTAATCTTTTTGGGCTTTAACTATCTTTTGAATCTCTGCTTCTGTCTGGAGAGTTTCTGCTTGGTCTAACATTTGCCAATACAAACTAATGTAATCTTTATAAGCTTCGAAAAACTTAGTTTGTACTGTTTCTGCATCTGTTTTGGCAAATAATAAATACTTAGAAAAATATTGATTGGCATCATAAAACTTCATTTCTAAATTTTGAGCCAAGTCATTATACTTTTCTCGTAGTGCCCTCATCGGTTCTATATACTTAGCCAAGTACGATTCTTCTTGGAATAAAGGTTGAAAGTCTAATACTATTAAGATTTTATTTTTACCGAAAGATAATAAGTCAATCCCTAGTAGTGGGATATCATAGCGGTAACTAGGATAAATCACACTATTAAAAACCTGAGCTGTAGTTCCTGCATCAATATATGTATAACGTATTTTTCTTAGTTCGGCACACTCATAGCACCAACTTTGAATCGTAGTTTGATTTTTCTTTCTATTGCTAACATTAGCTTCTAAACCAGCAGGAATTGGACGACTGCGTAAGTCGTTAAATTTGCCAAACAATTCTTTTTCTAAGTATTCAAGAAATTTCCTGTACATTGATACTTAATTAATCACATATTAATTTGTTATCGAGGATAATCGATGGCCATCGCCTGAGTCTCATTTCTTTGAAACAAAGCAATAATCCTTCATAAACCCAAAAGTCAAAATTTAAAAGTCAAAAGTTAACAAGCAAGCTTTTGCTGATTTTATCGCTTTTCTTCATCACTAGTAGTTCTGTAAGGAGCTCCCCAAATAGCAAACAAAGCATCTCCTATTTATTTTTCGAGGGTTCCTTCATATCCAAATTATGTGAGATAAAATATGCGGACAAGCTTTAAAACTCAATTATTTGGCAATACTAGCTTAATTTATTTCATGAATAAACCTACTACACCATTCATATCACTATCCAAAGGATCGCCCAAAGCATTAAATTTCCACAATGTATTATCTCGATCAATTGCTCCCATTAACATTGATATTTTACCTTGATAAGTACCATTACCAGATAAGGTATATCTTGCTATTTCTACCCCTTTATTATCAACAGCTCTAACAAAAGCATTCTCTACCATTCCAAATTGTTGTTTCCTTTCTTTAGCTTGATAAATGCTGACTGCTAAGATTATTTTTTGGTATTTTTCAGGAATAGAGTTTAGTTTCAAGATTATTTGTTCATCATCTCCATCTCCTTCTCCAGTAAGATTATCCCCTGAATGAATTATTGTCTTATCCTTAGATTCTAAATGACCATAATAAATTACATCTTCTTTGTAGTTTTTAAGTTTTTCATTCTCTCCTAATAAAATTGCATAACCATCAAGGTCAAAATCCGATCTATTGCCAAATAAACCTCCTAAACCTCTTGAAGATTTCGCTATATCCCATCCTAGTCCCATTGTCAGTCTTGATAGATCATATTCACTTTTATCAAGGACAATTTTTTGTCCTTTTTTAAGATTTATCGTCATATATTTATTACCTTATATAAACTCTGAAAAATTTTAACTAAAGTCCATAAATAATTATACCAGTTTGATAAATTTTTGGTACAAAAGCAACTCAATTTTTCATGTACAATCAGTAAACGTATTTTTCTACAAAAGTTTGTAACCCAGCATTATATCCTGTTCCGACTGCTTGAAATCTCCATTCACCATTTTTCTTATAGAGACGACCAAATTCTATAGCAGTTTCTCTCGAAAAATCTTCTTCTAATTCATACTTTATTATTTCTTCTTGAGTTTCTAAGTCATAAATTCTAATAAAAGAATTTTTAACTTGCCCAAAATTTTGCCTTCTTTTTTCTGCTTCATGGATAGTTACAACAAAAAGTAGTTCTTCAATACTAAAATTAATATTAGTTA
>JAKQYG010000494.1 GCA_023356515.1 Trichodesmium sp. MAG_R04
TAGGATTGAGTTAATACCTCTAATTGATGTAATTTTTTGTATTCTGACTTTCTTTCTTTTAGCTGCTTTACAGTTAACCCGTCAGCAAGCAATTAATGTTAATTTACCAAAGGCTAGTACAGGTAAACCTCAATCACAAGATATGTTACTGGTGAGTGTGGATGAGGTGGGAAAAACTTTTATTGAACAACAACCTGTGAATGCTTTGGAACTGGAAAAGTTTGTACGTAGATATAATCAGGTTAGTCCCAGGGGGGTTGTTGTATTATATGCTCCTAAAGAGGCCAGATACAATGATGTTGTGCAAGTTTTAGATTTGTTGCGAGAGGTTGGAGGCGATCGCGTGGCTCTAGCAACTTTGCCCCGTTCGCCTCAAAATTCTTCTGGTAAGACTTCTGATAAATCTGTTACTCTCTCTGAACAGGACAAAAAAAACACTCTAACAGGGGCTACTGGTGCTGACGATACTTCTGGGGACTCCCTTACTCCCTCTGACTCTAAACAAGAACCAACTCCAGCAGGAACTGTCGATCCTAACGAATATAAATTTCCACAAGCTCCTGAGTCATCTGAGTCATCAATAAAATAGGTTTCTTTAAGTTTTCAGTTGTTAATTGTCAATATTTTTCATAGGAACAAGCAATATTTAGTGCGATATTCCTGCCCGGGAGTACCGGAGCAAGATCCTCCCACTAATGTGCTTTATAGAAAAAACGATTATACCAATTTCCTTAAGCATGGCTACACATCATCATGTCAAGATTTAATAAATATTAAGACAATCAGTATAGTCTAAGTTTATGAAATTGGTATTACAATGGACAATTCCACTTTTGCAGAGAAAAGGGAATAGAGCTACTGAGGGTTTGCTGAAAAAGTATTTTCAGTCAGGGTATAGGAGATCAGGAGTCAGGATGAATGGAAATTATAGAAGAGGTGGTAGTAAGAATTGTCCCTTAACTTTTCTTTCGTGGCCTAACCAAAATTCTAACTTTTTCAGCTTAAACCACGAAAAAGCTGGTACTTTTTTCCACCCCAATAAGGCTAAACCCTTTATCTGTCAATGCTTTTATAATTTATCAGCAAGCCCTGCTTGTTTCCTACTCTTTAGGACCCTACTTGATTTGAACCTACTTCCAGCAATTTATCTAATCTTGCCGTTGACCAGTATTCTGTAGGGTAGGCGATCGCAAAAATAGACGAAAGCCTGATTAACCATGTCACCTGCTTAAAAGAATCATCTTCTTCATCATATTCATCTGGTGGTACTAGGACCATAATTTCTACAAAATCTTTTGTTAAAGCAACAGGGAAACCATAATAGCTTTCTTCGGCTTCAATGCGAACTTTATTACCATTTTCTAATGCTTCTTCTAGCCTTCGGTAGAGAAGATTATTAGAGTTTTTAATTTTGTCTTTTTTGGGCACAATTATTCTCCCTAAGTCTTAATCTGGCAATTTAGTACTTTTAACAGCACCTTTGTAAAACTGCGGAATTAACCCAGTATCAGTCACGGTAATTTGCTACTGACCAAAGTTAATTATAAAGTGCTACGCATTTTAGCCGTGGACATAGGCAAATTATGAATCTTAGTCATAGATTACTTTTGCCTTTTGCTTGGCCCTTAAAGGGCCTAAGGGGGGCTTTAATTTTGACTGGCGCAGTTTTATATATTCTTTAATTTTAACTTGCTTAGTAGCTTTTTTAACTCTCTTAGTGGCTCAACTGCATTATCTTGTTACAAAATTTCTAAATGTAAACATCTCCAAAATTTAATACTGATATTTTGTTGGGTAACTGATAGGGGAGTTTCATTAAATGTCCCATCTTTATATTAATTCCAAAATTGTCCACCATAGAACTTTTTGATTGTGGACTTACCTACCATAAAATTGCAAAATTAGCCTAGTAATTGTTACGTAATTTTGGAGAATTTGGATAGTTTGGGTCTGGGTATCTTGGGTATCTAATTTTTCTTGATTTACAGGAGTTAAACTGGTTAATAAGGCAGTTATAATTGCTATTCCTATTCTTAATAATTTATTCCATTTAACTTTTGGTTTTTTTGTTAAGTTTTTTTGAAGACATTTGAAATAAATAAAATAAATATCATGATTTGGGCACTCAAACAATAAGTCTGGTTTATTGCTCTGATTATTATTTTTTAAATCAAGAATTTTTGTCTGATCATCTGCTTTTTGCTTAAGTTCTACAATATAATAATAATTATTATTATTACTATTTTCTGGAATCAATAAACAGTAACATTTTTGACATGATTTTTGCTTTGGCATCATTTTTGTTCTTTTAAATCAACTTACAATTTCAAGATATTGAATATTTCTTGATTATTTCAGCCACAAAAACTTACCCTTGAAAAATTTAGTCTGGGGGAATTAGGGGGAAATAATATTCCCCTTTTTTTATACTGTTTTACGAAAGCCAAAAGTTAGAATTTAGAATTTAGAATTTAGAATTTAGAATTTAGAAAGGTAAGATAAGAATGAATTGGTATTAGAAAGTATATTTTTAGCTATACTAAGTAGGATAAAATACAAGTTGGGCTGATGGATAATGGACTACAATGGGATGATTTTCTGAAAATAATTGCTTCTGAATATAATTTGACTCGAGCACAAAAAGAGTTCTTTTTAAGAAGATTTGCAAAGGAAAATTGGGATAAAAGTGATAGAGATATTTGTATTCTTGTAATGGGTGATGATAATGAGGAGGCTTATAAAAAACGAAAGAGTCAGGTATATAATAAATTTAAAGAAATCATAAATCATGATGGAAAAGATAAGTTTCCAATCTTATTAAAATGGTTAGAAACAAAATCTCAAAATTGGTATTTTCCACAACAAATTACTAAGCTTCCATCAGAAACTGAAAATAAAGTTTCTAATCCTTTTATTCCATTAAGTGGAATTATAGATAGTCCCTGGTTATTTTTTAATAGAGAGGGAGAAATTAATAGCATTTTTGAGGTGCTTAATAGTGGGAGTAGTGTTGCTATTATTGGGGAGGGTGGAGTGGGAAAGTCTTCTCTTTTGAAGGC
>JAKQYG010000495.1 GCA_023356515.1 Trichodesmium sp. MAG_R04
GAAAGAAGATTTCTCAGACCAATTTTCTTAGGTTCTACAGTCTTATTTGGATTAGGATTAGTATTTGCTTATCTTGCAATTGTACCAGCAGCTTTGAAATTTTTTATTGGTTATGGTTTAGAAGTAGTAGAGCAAGCATGGTCAATTGAAAAATACTTTGAATTTGTATTGTTATTAATGTTTAGTACAGCATTAGCATTTCAAGTTCCGATTTTACAATTATTATTAGGTATTGTGGGAATAGTTACTTCTCAACAGATGCTATCTAGTTGGAAATATGTATTATTAGGATCTGTAGTTTTAGGAGCTGTTTTAACTCCTTCGACTGACCCTTTAACCCAAAGTCTATTAGGTGGAGCAGTAATTGTCCTTTATCTTGCAGGTAGTTTTATTGTGAAATTGATTGGCAAATAAAAAATACTACCTTTGTGGAGGGAAGTTTACGACGACTAAAGAGCAAGGCTAAGTAAGAATATCCGGGCGTTCAGACCATAGAGAATATCAATGAACTATTAATATAGCACTACGCAAATAGAGCGCGAATATTGATAAACACTCAAACCCAGTCAGGGATAAATTCTGAATTATGATTTCTATATTTGCGTGTTGCATTATACCATCCATTCTGATGCTCTCTCACCTAAATCTAAAGCAATATTAACTACCTTGCCTAACCTTGGTCTTTCCTTTGTATTATTAATATAATCATTAACAATTTCTACACTACCAAAACTGTTAATGTAGTTGGCTACAGTGTCTAAGTTGGCTAAGTATTCTGCTTCTGTCATGGGAAAAGATGCTTGTTCTAAATACTTCCACATCACCTGCACAAATATTTTGCCTTTTGTCCGTCGTAGCTTAATATCATAAGACTTACCCCACTTTGCCAATAATAATTGGTGTAATTCTTCGCCTGTCATATCCACACCTAAGATTTTCTATTGAGTTTAGTTTATATCAAAATCATAGTTTTTCTTTGAGTAAGTCTTAATAATGTAGTATTCAAAATACCTACAAAATATTTACATTTTTTAATAATTAAGAATAGAAGTTAAAACAATGTAATAATAATTAGGAAACGACCTTAAGGCAGAATTGTTCTATCTAGTAGAAGATTATCAACTTGTCTGGCCATTAAGTAGAGATATAGGGTATGAGATTTCCTACCGTCGCTGATCATCAGTGACAGTGGTGGATGCCGCCTATAACTTGCAGGTTGATACCCGTTTTGGAGTCCTTTTAGGTACTCATTGTGGGGCTTAATTCCTCACCTTTGATGGGGGAGGTACTACAGGCAGATAGGAATGCTGTACGCAAGGCTAGAAACTTGGCTTGATGACCCTAATATTAACCCATTTATGAAATCTGTTGATGTTAGGAAAGTTTATGAAATTCGGAGAGTATCCTTTTTGTTGTAGAGGGATTTAAGACTCGATGATGCAATTAATCAGGCTTGGTTTAATCCTAGGCATCTTCAAGAAATCGACAAAAAGGCATGGGTTAAGAGTGAAGCCCTAGGAGCTTAGATAGATGTCAAGGAGAATGGCCCCATTCGTGATTACTTTACCTTCCCCAAGGCAAAAAGTAGATTGCCACAATGGTAATTAATAGACAAGGGAGATATTACGATTAAATAAGTTTTATTTCGTTTTGCAACTCACTCTTTAGTCGCAGGCTAAAAGGAATAATAGTAAAAGTCAGATTTCAGAGGTCAGAAGTCAGGAATTAAAATCCTTGCTGTGACTATAATTTGAGTATTTGACAATGTCCCAACAATCAAGGGCAACTGCTATTATGTATTTTTGTCCGCAAATAATTCACAATATAGAAACGTAAATTAACAAAAAATATCCAACCTATCCATGGCTCAAGCAGAAGGAACACCAGATATACCCGATATGGGGCGTCGTCAATTTATGAATCTTCTCACCTTTGGGACTGTAACAGGGGTGGCTCTAGGAGCACTTTATCCAGTTGTCAACTATTTTATTCCTCCATCTAGTGGTGGAACTGGTGGTGGAGTAACAGCTAAAGATGCTCTTGGTAACGATATTGTCGTAAGTGATTTTTTGGACAGTCATAACCCCGGAGAACGAACTTTAGCCCAAGGACTGAAAGGAGACCCTACTTATATAGTAATTCAAGGAGACCAAACCCTAGCTAAATATGGATTAAATGCAGTTTGTACTCATTTAGGGTGTGTTGTACCTTGGAATGGTAGTGAGAATAAATTTATTTGCCCCTGTCATGGTTCTCAGTACGATAACACAGGAAAGGTAGTGAGGGGTCCGGCACCTTTATCTCTAGCATTAGTCCATGCAGATGTTAGTGATGATAAAGTGGTCTTTACTCAATGGGAAGAAAAAGATTTCCGCACCGGGGAAAATCCTTGGTGGGTTTAATAAATTTTTGACTGTTAAATAATTCAGTCATTGAAGCAGAAAACTGCTATTTGTTATACCTTTAATGATTGTTATTGGTATAACGTCAATTTTGTAAAAGTTTTTGATGTTAGAGAGAAGACGTAATAAGTAATGTCAGAAATCAATTTATCATCTATATGGAGTAATCTTCTTAAGCAGATTGCCAAGGCAATTTTAGTAGCGATCGCATCCATATCATTATTTATCACAAGTTCCCCGGTAGCAAATGCCTATCCATTCTGGGCACAAGAAACTGCGCCAGCAACTCCCAGAGAAGCTACAGGAAGAATTGTTTGTGCTAACTGTCACCTTGGTGCCAAACTTACTGAAGTAGAAGTACCTCAGTCTGTACTACCAGATACAGTATTTAAAGCTGTGGTTAAAATCCCTTATGATACCGATGTTGAACAAGTTTTAGGTGACGGTAGCAAAGGCGGCTTAAATGTAGGTGCTGTATTAATGTTGCCTGAAGGCTTCAAACTTGCACCAGAAGATAGAATACCTGAGGAGTGGGAAGAAGAAGTAGCCGACCTTTACTTCATGCCTTACTCTGAAGAGCAAGAAAATATTCTTTTATTCGGACCAATGCCAGGGGATGAATACCAAGAGGTTGTATTCCCCGTCTTATCTCCAG
>JAKQYG010000496.1 GCA_023356515.1 Trichodesmium sp. MAG_R04
ATAGTTGCCCCGATAGATGAGACCTTGTTTGTAGAGACGCATAAATGCTTCAATAACAGCTTTTGATAAGCCTTCATCCAGAGTAAAACGTTCTCGTGTCCAGTCTGTAGAAACTCCCAAACGACGCAGTTGATTAACAATAGTACTACCAGACTCTGCCTTCCATTCCCAGGCAAGTTCTAGGAATTTTTCCCGCCCAATATCATAGCAAGTTTTGCCCTCAGCTTTGAGTTTGCGTTCTAGAATAGTTTGAACCGCGATACTAGCATGATCAGTTCCAGGGAGGTAGAGCACATTCTCACCCCGCATCCGATGGTAACGGATCAGCGCATCAATAAGAGAATTATTAAAAGCATGACCTGCATGGAGACTACCTGTAACATTTGGTGGGGGAATGACTATGCAGTAGGGTTCCCCTGGTTGGTTAGGGTCTGCTTTGAAAATATTATTTTCTTCCCAATATTTCTGCCATTTAGCTTCAGTGACGAAGGGATCATATTTGGTTGGTAATTCTGGTCTGCTTGTTATCATTTCAGTTATCGATTATAGGGACAATTCTTTCTCTGTATTCAGTTTTTTTTAGCTTGAGTAATAAACTGTTTTTGTAGCTCAGAGTTAACAGGTTTTTTCTTTCCTGATTTATACTTTTCACAGATAGCAAGCTACACTATCATTCCAAAGAACGCGGCTACAAGCAAATAGCTTTACTAATCGGTATTTTTTTCTCGGCGTTGGATATATACGGTACTGAAATCTAACTTTCATAATTTGACTGTCAAACTAACAACATAATAACATACTTATTGAAAGAAATAAACTAAAAAGTCGCCCTAGAAGGGCGAGGCTTTAAAACTAGTTTTTCGGTAAAATGGCTAGAGGCTTGAGAACGTGCTCATAATATCAATTTTGATTCATATCATGCCATAAATTGCTAGAGATATTGATACTAGCAATTGCCTCCCAGTTTAATACATCTTCTAAAAGGACTTGATAACCTCTGACATTAGGATGAATTCCATCATCAGAAAGACGCGATCGCAACCAACTTTCGCCCCGACTCAACCATTTTTCAAACACATCTAAATAAGGTATTTGTCGCTTTAAACAAGCTAACCGAGTTGCTTCCTTATATATGTATTGGTCATCGTGGCTATAATATAAACAATTCTGGAAAGGCATTTGAGCTTGGTCAACGGGAACCATTCCTACAAATATTACAGGACAAAGTTGCTTTGATGTATCTAATAACTTATCTAAACTTGTTTGAAATTTGTCAAAATCTGTGTAATAACGTCCATTTGGTCTTTGGACTCTAGCTGAATCATTGACCCCAACAGAGAGAACAATAATATCTGGCTGGCGATTTCTTAATTCTCCCCGATGGTGGAACTCATCTTCCAGACGTTGTACTACTTGTAAAACGCGATTTCCCCGGACTCCCAAATTATATAGTACATGGCCAGGACTATCTGGCAACATCCAATGTCGTCGCAATCTTTCTACCCATCCACCACCTTCATAATCGCCAAAACCATAAACTAAACTATCTCCTAATGCAACTATTTTCAGAGGATGATGATAGGCTTGAGAAAAGTGGTTCAAAGTCGTAGAATCCGATGCTAACATAAATAATCAAAATAAGTTCAAAGTTCAAAAAATTTTGGGTTAGATTAATTTAAATACAATTAACATTTATTAATTTTTAACTTAAAGAAAGATATCAGTATTGATTTTAGATAATTGTATAATACCATGCAAATAGGTTCGGCAATTTATGAATGGTCAAACTTAAGTTATAGATTTATAGATAAATTTTAACTTTTGACTTTTAATTTTTGACTTTTGACTTGTGGTAGACAGACAAATTTTTACCGTGCATTGTTAACATAATGTTATTGACATTCTCCCCAGCCTAAAGGCACTGGGTTTCGTACGGAGTCTTAAGCCCTCGGCGGGTTGACATATCACAGGTTGCTGCTACTTTCACAGTAGTCTTATGCTTACCTCCACCTCTGTTTCAAGTCTCGGATTGCGCACCCGTGACTAATATCTTTCTTGTGAACTAAAAAGCAACAAGGACATAACCTGTGGAAAAAAATAAACTAAAAAGTCCCCCGCTTACTGGGTGAGGCTTTAAACCCAATTTTTCGGTGAATATATTTTTTCGATTGTTCCCTATTCTTTATTCCCTATGCAAAGGCAACCTAGTATTAATTCGACAGAACTAAATCGTAAGTCTGAGGGGCTAATCAAAGCTTCTTCTAATCGTTATCGAGCGGTGGTTCAAGTAGCTAATCGTGCCAAGCGTCGTCGTTATGAAAATTTTGATGATTTTGATGAGCAAACAGTCAAGCCAGTTATCCGCGCCATATTAGAAATGTCTGATGAGTTGATGCAGCCTGAAATAATTAGTGAAGTTGGCACTAATACAGATAGGTAAATTTTATAGTTATATAGGTTAGTTGAGAATATCCATGAGCAAGAAGCAATGGCTCAAATATTTCAAGATTACTATGATAACAGCAATAGTTTGGGCTGGTATAGGATTATTGTGGACTTCTCTAGTAAGTACAGCACACCCTTCTTCTAATTTATTTGAACATCAGTTAAAAAAATTTAAACGCCAAGACGATTCTAAATACCCAATCAAAATTGTCCAACAGCAAGTGCGACCTACAGAGGTATGGCCATTTATATATGATAAAATACCAGATTTGCCATTAGAAAATAATTATATATCTAAGGAAACGGGGGAAGTAAATACTAAGGATACCTTGGTATCGCGTCTAATTAGATATCATTTTTATGTCAAAGGTCGTGCACCAAATTATCGGTTTGATTGGAAATTAACATTAGCAGATTATTTGGGAGCCAATGATTATTTACAGCCATCTGTATATCCTGGTAATAATTCTTTGACAGAAAATCCAATGCAGGGTGATATCCAAGCAATTCAAAATTTAACTCGTTCTCAGAGAAATGCTTTAGTAAATAGGTTAGTAGATATTTTTGGAGGTGA
>JAKQYG010000497.1 GCA_023356515.1 Trichodesmium sp. MAG_R04
TACTACCACCATTCTTCACAAAGTTGACGACTCGTTCCCGTAAATCTATGCTGTAAGCCATAATCCAAAAAGTTAATTCTTCCCTCTATTCTACTGCTGGTTCTTATTTGTAACTACTATAAGTTTGATTTTTTTGTCAACCCTATAATATTTCCAGAAGTTAGCAGACTTTGACTACCGAAGCGATCGCTCTCACCTGAATCCTTACAGTAAAAAGCAAGAAATAATTACATAAAAATGCTAAATAATTAACAATAACTATCTGTAATACTTAAATATCATAAAAAATAACTATCTGGAGGAGCTGGCGATCGCTCTCTCAAAGATAGTTACAGTAAGTGCTTGATAATTTTTGGAGATGTCTATGGGTCTTATTCTACAACACTACCTGTACTTTTTCTCTTCTTACCCCAATTTACTGAGCGGATACTTTTCAAAGATGGTACGGTATAAAGATATATGAAGATCTGCGAAATGTCGGATAATAAGGATGAGAAAAAGATTCGTGAGATTTGTAATTAGAAATTTTGGATGATAGACCCGATATTACCTACCTTGATTGTTTTCTAGTGTTGGGATAGCTATAATTATGATAATTTTATTTAATAAATAAAGTTTCACCCAGGTATAGCATTACTTTTAGGAATTTGGTATAACAGCAATACAGTCAATTTCTACAAGTACGTCTTTAGGTAAACGTGATACTTCTACACAAGCACGAGCGGGTGCATTTGCAGAGTCGAAGTATTTGCCGTAGACTTCATTCACAGTAGCAAAGTCGTCCATGTTTTTTAGGTAGACTGTAGTTTTGACAACGTTTGAAAAAGTAGTTCCTGAACCACTGAGGATAGCTTTGAGGTTTTCCATAGCTTGTTTTGTTTGTTTACTTACATCGTCGGTATAGGCTATTTGATTAGTTTTGATGTCAATCGCTATTTGACCAGACACAAAAAGCATGCTGCCAGTTGCGGCGATCGCTTGATTATATGGCCCAACTGGTTTTGGTGCTTTGTCAGTTGTGATGATTTTACGGGTTGTCATAATAAATTGTACTGTTTTGTTAAAAGGGAAGTTCAAATATATAAAACTTAGGCATAATTACCATATCTATCCGCTATATAGTATGGGCAAATGCTATTTACCGATACTATTTTGCTAACAATTGTTAACAATGCACAGGAAGATTAACTTACTGAGGGGAGTATCTTTCAATGTGGTAGAAAATTTTTCTACCACGCTTTTGAGGAAGATTCCACCCGCTCCGTTTAATTCGCGATCAATAGGTAATCTTCTAGCGGGAAGGAAGTAATATATATATTGTCAATAACCATAGCTAAATAATTATGAAAAAAGATTTTTTATCTATGTAGTAGAGCCATGTGATGAATTATGCTCAGTGAATTATGCTCAGAAAGTGTACAAGACAGCTGGCTAGCAGTGGGTCGAGTTAGTCATGGAAGTAGAAACTCTTAAATTCTTAGATATCTTCAGAAAAGATTATAAAACCCCTGCTGCGCTGTTAAAATAGGTATCTTGGAGAGGTTTATTCGTGCTTGTATAAGCTCACAGTATGAAAAACTAGCTAGATATTTTTTTTCACATCTTGGCCTCTTCACACTTTCCAAGTTCTAACTTCAAGAAGGTGTTAAACGTTTCTTCATAGATTCTGCACGTCTTTTCGCAGTATCATTTTTGGAATCATATTTCAGCGCTGACTCATAAGCCTCTAAAGCTTGAGCAGTTAATTTTTTCTTCTCATAGGCATGGCCCAAATTATTATAAGCTGTCACATAGTTAGGATCTCTCTTTAATGCTTCTTTATATTGCCTGATCGCAATATCATATTGCTCTTGAGTGAAGTAGGCAAAACCGAGAGCATTATAAATCTTAGGCATATGTTCTAAATTTTCTGGGTCTTTTAATCTCAGAGCTTTTTGCAAGAGTTCAACTCCTTGAATATATAATTTTTTTTCTAAATATATACTGGCAAGTTCATAATATTCATCTACTGTTCCCTTTTCTTTTGTCAGTTTGTTTTTCAATTTAGACAGCCGATTTTCGGTTTTCCTTGTCTTCGTAATCTGAAGGATAACAAATATAGAGGTTATAGACAATAATATTAACAGTACAAATAGGTATAAAATTGGTAGAGTGCTATCCATAATCTTTACCCAGGATTAATTTTAATTTTAGGTGTGCTCCATTGTAATATAGCAATCCTATCTGATTTGCGAGAAAAATTGGTTGTTTCAACCCAGCAAGCAGAACGAATAAGAGTTATAGCTATTTTTGAGAAGCTATCTGATTTTACATAATGATTTAGTTAAGGGGAATAGCAGCGGGAGCGTCTTGCTCCCTATAAGTCAATTCTCTTTACCTTAGCTCCTAAACCATTCTACTAAACTTACCTAAACTTACCCATGCCGGAATTGTATGAGCTTTGGAGCTAGCTTTCTGTCTCCCAGAAGACTAATGAGCGTAGTCTATCACTTGTCTTTTCCGTAGGGTTAAAATCCCTTAAAACTCAAGTAATTATTAACATACTTTTCTAGGTTGACAGCAGCATTAAAGTCCTTGCCGGCCTTGAAACTACAGTGACCACATTCGTACAATCTTTCCCTAAATGGCATTTTCTGTTGATGTACAGGGTAAATGGTAAAAATTATGTAGTGCGGGCATCTAGCCCGCATGGGTGCAACCGATGAATACGGAAAGCACTGTATATCATTTTTTGGCTTGACTAGCGAATTCCACAACTTTCGCAAAAGTTTCTGGATCTAAAACTGCTAATTGTGCTAACATTTTACGGTTAATTGCTATATTGTTTTTTTTCATATTGTTAATCAATTGACTATAGCTGATACCTTGTTGACGAGCTGCAGCATTGATTCGGGTAATCCACAAACTACGAAAGTCCCGTTTTCGTTTACGGCGATCGCGATAGGCATTCCGTAATGCCTGCATTACTCGTTGGTTAGCAACTTTAAATAGTCTAGATTGTGCCCCTCTAAATCCTT
>JAKQYG010000498.1 GCA_023356515.1 Trichodesmium sp. MAG_R04
TTTGTCAGAAACTCTCAAAAATAACAGGAAGAAAATATAGTTTACCCAGTGAGAGTCAATGGGAATATGCTTGTCGAGCAGGAACAACAACACCATTTTATTTTGGAGAGACTATAACAGTTGAGTTAGTTAACTATGATGGCAACTATACTTATGGCGATGGGCCAACAGGAAAATATAGAGAAGAAACAACAGACGTGGGAATTTTTCCTCCCAATAGTTTTGGCTTGTACGATATGCACGGAAATGTTTGGGAATGGTGTGCTGATGAATGGCATGGGAACTATGATGGTGCGCCTACAGATGGCAGTGTTTGGCTAAATGGAGACAAAAATCGATCACCGCTGCGGGGCGGTTCTTGGTACAACAATCCTAATAATTGCCGCTCTGCGATTCGCCTCAACTATATTAGGCGCGACGTCCACAGCAGCAATACTGGTTTTCGTGTTGTCTGCGATGGCGGGAGAACTCTTTAACCCTTTTTTCTTTTCCCCTTTAGCCCTTTACCCTGTGTTTCTTTTTTCTTTATTGTCCCGCTTTAGCGGGGCAAAAATTTTGGCCAATGTCAATGTAGTATATGTAGTATATGTAGTAATGATTGTTGGGCATAAGATTTCGGGCAAATCATGTAGAAGGGTATCAATAGTATTAAAAAAATTGTACAAAATTAGACATTATTCAATATTTTTTGTGATATGATATATGTATGTCTAATTTATTAAGTGTCTCTGAAGCAGCAGAACTGCTAGGAGTATCAACCAAAACAATCAGACGATGGGAAGGTGAAGGACGGCTAAATTCAACCCGTACCGAAGGAGGCCATCGACGGTTTAAAGTATCTGATTTAATAGGCAACAAACAAGATAATTCTTTGACAGTAGCCTATGCCAGAGTCAGCAGCAATGACCAAAAAGATGACTTGGAGCGCCAGAAAATAGTTTTAGAAGCATATTGCGCTCAAAAAGGTTGGTCATTTGAAGTCATATCAGACTTAGGTAGTGGTTTAAACTACCGTAAAAAAGGTTTAATTAAACTGATAAAACTGATTTGTTCAGAGCAAGTAGAACGATTAGTCTTAACTCATAAAGACAGATTATTAAGATTGGGCAGTGACTTGATATTTACTTTGTGTGAAATATTTGGTATAGAAGTAGTTATTATTAATCGTTCTGAAGATTCTACTTATGAAGAAATCTTAGCACAGGATATTATCGAAATAATTACAGTTTTTTCTGCCAGACTCTATGGTTCAAGAAGTGATAAAAACAAACAAATTGTCGAAGAATTAAAAGAGGTAGCTCGCCAATTGAAATAGAATATTTATATCAATAAAAATAAAATTATGGCTATACCAATTATTAAACGTTATTTAATTGCTTTAAGAGCATATAGGTGGGTGGGAGTCGCAAGTTTTACACTAGCAGTAGGTGCTTCAGGAATAGTTGCTTTACAGCCAGTTCCGAAGCAAAAATATACAAGTGTAGGTAAACTAATAAATATTCGTCCTCCTGTATTATTTTCTGAGACTGGTAGTACAATTCAAGACAGAGCTGCTGTAGTGCCCACAGATATGTTGCTAAATGATGACGTTAGACAGGCAATAACAGAAAGGATGTTAGTAGACCCAAAAAAGCTGAAGGGAGCTAAATTACAATTAAAAAAAGGCACATACATAGTATCTTACGAAGATACAAATGCAAAAAAAGCTGTAAAAATTGTAAATGAATTGATGGTAGAAATAATCAGGCAAAGCCGAAAAATTAATACTATTTATCAAAGAGCTATTATTGATGAAGTCAAGAAACGTTTGCCAACAGCAATTGAGAAACTGAAAAACGCTCAACAAGAACTACAGAAATTTGAGAGGGAAGAAGAAGCTTTATTGATCACATCAAGAGCAAGTGCTTTACCAGGAGAAATCGCAGGTAGCCGACAACAACAAACTCAGATAAATTTAGAGTTAGAAGGGGTAGAAGCTCAAATTAATAGTTTAGAAGAACAGTTAGGGTTAACTGTAGATCAAGCTTATGTATCCCGAGCACTCGCTGCCGATCCAATTATAGCAAATCTCCGAGTGGAGTTGTATCAAGTGGAAAATGAATTGAATAAGTTATTGTTAGATTTTACAGAAGAGTATCCACCTGTAGTTGAGTCGCGTAGGCGAAAACAAATTGCAGAACAACAACTACAACTACGTGCCGCAGAAGTATTAGGAGGTAATGGTATTGCAGCACCATTGAGACAAGTAGATCAAATTAGAGTTGATGCTTCTTTAGACCCCACAAGACAACAGTTAGCAGAAACCTTAATTACTCTAAAGACTCAAAAGGAACAATTACAACGACAACTACAAACAACAATTGAAACTGAGCAAAAATTAGAATTTGAGTATAGAAATATTCCTAATAAGCAATTAGAGTTGACTCAGTTACAGGAAGAAGTTGCTGTAAAAAAGTCTCGTCTTGATAAGATGCAAGCTACTTTAGAAGATGCTGAGGCAGCAGAGGCAGAGATAACTAGCAGTTTAGCTATTTCTCAGAAAGCTGGTGTTAGGAAGAAAGGTGAGGCAGAACAAAAAAGTATGCCCTTAATGATGGCATTAGGGGGACTGGCAGGCATAGTTCTTGGCGGAGGTATAATTTTTGCCTTGGGAATGCTTTCTAACAAGTTCTATTCTTGGGAAGAAATCAAAACAGCTTTAAAGGAAAAAGATGTGCCGTTATTAGGTTTGTTGCCTGATGTGATGACTTTCAACCCAGATATGGAGCTAGAAAAAACGCCTTTGTTACTGGAGCATAATTCACCTTATCTAGAATTCTATGAAAAGTTGCGGACAAATTTACACTATCAGGGAGGTCAAGCTCCGAAAGTTTTGCTCTTGAGTAGTGGAGTTAAAGGAGAAGGGAAAACATTTTGTGCTTATAATTTGGCGATCGCTGCTGCACGAGCAGGTAAACGAACACTTCTCATTGAAGCAGACTTAAGGTCTCCATCAGAAGC
>JAKQYG010000499.1 GCA_023356515.1 Trichodesmium sp. MAG_R04
CTAACACCTAACACCTAACACCTAACACCTAACACCTAACACCTAACACCTAACACCTAACACCTAACACCTAACACCTAACACCTCATTTTTGCTATAACCAATTACCAACAATAATAAATGGTGACCAATAATAGGGTTTCTTGTATTCTTCTGAATTTGTTTCAATATCTCCTTTGATAAATTTCATTTGAACTTGACGTAGTGCTTCCGCTTTTTTCAGTTGTGAACTATTAGACTGTAATAATTGTTGATAAAATTGTTTCATTAATTCTGCTGTAGAGGCATCATTTACCCTCCATAAACTCCCTAAAACACTACGAGCACCTGCCCGCACTGCAACTCCAGCTAAACCTAATGCTGCTCGTTCATCTCCATATGCTGTCTGACAAGCACTTAAAATTAATAATTCTATAGCTCGATCCGATCGCTGCAAATTCTCCATCTGGAGTAGTTGATCGAAATTTCTAACATTAATAGGTTGATCCCATGCTAAAATAAAAGTCTCATCAGGATTAGAACTAAACTGTCCGTGAGTAGCAATATGGACAATGTTAAAGGGCTCAGAATTAATTTTGTCTTGAATATTAATTTCTGTGAAATTTTCATCTACTAATTGCTCAGACTGTGTTGTTATTTCTTCTATTGCCTTTAGTTCCCGTTCAACATAAGGTAAACCATCTAACTTTTTCTGTTCATAACTTGGTGCTTTTTTATCTGTTCCAGCCGCTAATACTCCTACCTGCTCTTTGAATAAGGGTTTGGGAGCAAGCAATTCCAAACCGGGAGCTACAGCGATCGCGTATCGTTCCACTAGATATCGTTCCCGTTCACTATCATATAAAACAGACATAGGAAGATTTCTAAGTGCTCCTTCCAAGACAAAGACTAGGGTTTTAATTTTACTTGTATCGTGTTCTAAATCTGTTTCTAAATCTGCTTCAAAAGGTTTGATTAACCACTGATAAAGTTTATTGAACTGGGAGTTTCCTTGATTGAGGTTTGGCGTTTTATTATCAAGATAAGACTTGAGAATTTTATCTAATTCTTTGTTAAATTTGGCTTTAAAATTACTCTCGCTCACGGTAGCATAACGAAAATTATCAGTCCCAGGCAATTTGAGAATAACACTTAATCGATCCTTGAATAAGGTTGGATAAATAACAGCTGCATTCTCATCAATTTCTTCAATATTAATATCCTGAGCATTCACACAATCATCTTGGAAAAAGTTCTCCAATTCTGCCAATTGTAGAGATTCAATTATTGCAACAGCAGCTTTAAGATTTGCTACATTGGGTTGAT
Source organism: Trichodesmium sp. MAG_R04 (assembly GCA_023356515.1). Lineage (GTDB taxonomy): Bacteria > Cyanobacteriota > Cyanobacteriia > Cyanobacteriales > Microcoleaceae > Trichodesmium. Next base: position 1,306 of record JAKQYG010000499.1, read on the forward strand.
TTGAGCCGATTTCAGGTTGAAGTAATAAGTCGAGAAATTTTCTATACAAAGGTTCGATACTATCACGAAAGTTAAACTGAATATCTCGATTTAATTCTACTAAATCCCGTTTTAAAACTTGGAGACTATTAAAAGCAGATTTGTAAGCCAAGAGTGCTTTTGAATCATTTTTTTGCTTAATTAAAATATCTCCTAATTGTTCTTGGAGTTGATAAGCAAGATCAGAAGCAGATACTTTTTGAGCAATAAATAATGCTTTATTTGTCAATTTCAATGCTTTTTTTAGGTCTCCTTTTTTGAGATTTAATTTTGCCTGGGTGCCAATTCCATCAGCTTCTAAACGGTAATTATTAATATATTTTGCTTGTTGAATAGCCTGAATTAATAATTCGTTTGCTGGAGTTAATTCAGTAATCTTGTGTTTAAGTTGAGCTAAGGTTGATTGAGGCTCTATATCCTCAAGATTGATTAAAAGTTCTCCTAATTGAATTATTGTTTGAATTGAGTCAGAAGTGGGATTAATTTGATTTAAATTTTGCATGATTTTCGGTAAATTTTCAATCTGAAAATCTACATAATCTTGCAGTGAATTACCATGACGTAATGGCTTCAACTGGGGAAATTTGAGTAGCAAACTCAGATTATTAATAGTTCCTTGAATTTGAAATAATTTGTGATTATCAATACTGGCAGTTTCTGCAGCTTCTCGATAATTAGATAAACTTAGATGAACTAGGGATCTAAGTTTTCTTTTCTTTGTTTCTCTGCTAGTATTACGATTAATATTAACAATCTTTTGGGCTTGATAAAGCCTATTGTTACCTAAATTCATCAAAAATTGAGCTTTAGTATTGTTAGTAGAATATGCCCCGGTCCTACTTGCTTCTAATACCTGTTGAGATAACTCCAATTTACCGCTGGCCATCAGTCCATTTGCTAACATTTGTAATCCCTGAAAATCAAGGCTAGTATTTGATGTTTGAAACTTTGGCAGAATATTGTCTAAGTCACTTTTGGTTAAGCGAGCGCATTCTAAATCATTGCCAAATGCTTGTAAGACAGTATTACAGGAACGTTGATAAAAACCTAAACTAGTTAAAGCTTGAGCTTGATTAATTTGAGTGCCGATAATACCAGTTTGATTTTGATTTTGGCGATAAAGTTCTTCTGCTTCTTGCCAAATTTCTAATGCTGCTTCTGCCTTTCCTTCTTGTAATAATTGAGTTCCTTGTTGAACTAGATTTGCGGTAGTAGAAGATTGAGCTAAAGTGGGAGGTAAAAGATTAATTCCCATAGTGAGATAAAAACTTAATAGGGTAATAGCGAGCAATTTTATGATCTTCATCTTAAAACCTTAAAGAAATATATACATCCTATATAGAGTATGATTATACAATACCATCCACTCCCTCAAAAAGAAAAAGGAGTAGCAGAAACAGAAAAATAAAACCCTTCTTCCTGAGCAGTTTTATCTTGCGAATTCACATCCACCAAAGGAATTCCATAATCTAAGCGCATATTGACCTTTTCCCATAAATTCACCTGCAACCCTACTCCTACTGCTGCTAAAGCATTAGTTCCATCTACTTTTTCACCACCACTATTCCAGCCTACTCCCCCATCAATAAACGGCACTACCTGAAATAATCTATTCTCTCCTG
>JAKQYG010000005.1 GCA_023356515.1 Trichodesmium sp. MAG_R04
ATTTAGCACCAGCAAAATCTTGAGCAGGATTTAGACCAGCAATATTTGCTAAGTCCAATAAATCTTCTGTATTTGCCTCAACTACATTTTTGCTTATTATTCTAAACTCTGAAAAATCACACCCAGCAGTAGTTGCAGATAACATCAAACTTTGCAACTCCTCTGAAAATTTATGTTGTAGTGAATTAGAAGTTAACTCTGAGTTGAAATTTTGTGCTCGCAACCAAAGCACCAATTTTCTCTCTAACACTGCGAGTTGATTGGGGCTAATATTCTGAGGCCATAATCCTTCAATACCAATCATAGAAATAAAAATTTTATCAGTTATACTTTTAATTGTTATAGCAGTTTTTTCTATCTAAGAATTAGGTTTTCACTGATTTTTATGTTCTCAAATAATTCAGATACATCAAGCCCGGCAATTCCCCGTAAAAGTTGCGAAAACCCTTCATAGCAATGTTACGGCAGAACCATCAACATTGGCGGTATCTCGCAATGCTTTGGGGAATATCCCCAAAGGGTCATTCCAATCTCTTGGCATTGAGTGACCGCAGTGCGGACATTTAAAATGCTTTGAGCCTCCTAAGTTTTGATGAACATGGCCACACTTTGTACACCTCGATCCACGAACTCTTGCTTCTGGTTTTCCGAAATACCCACATTTTTGGCAAATATAGCCTACTCTACAATTGCCCCTGTTTCAAATGAGCACTTCATAAATTGGCCCTAGTTAGACCAATGTCCTTAAGTATGGCTACACATCATATGTGAACATTTGATAAATATTAAGACAAGCAGTGTAGTCTAAGTTTATGAAATTGGTATTACATTCTCCTAATTATATTTTAATACTTTTCACACCGACTTCAATCTTCTGTCAAATCTAGAGAATCCGAAAGATGTACTTAGTGAAGTGCATTTTTATCTAATCTGAATCTTATTGATAAAAAGCTTTTATTTTTTTCAGAGATGTCTATTCATACCGACATTCCGCAGATCTTCATATATCTTTGTGTATATTTACATTTTCCAAGAGACTGATAGGAACAACCTTCATTCTAGAACTAAATATCAATAAAGTTTATCAATAACCAATTTTTTATGAGAAAATTAGTCACAATTCTTTATAACAGTGAAAATCGATGCTCATAGCTATAAGGCTTTCAGGGATAGCATTCGGGGCGATAGATTAATAAAACTTATCAATTTAATGTTAAGAAGTGCGGAATGTGGGTTCATAGTGTTGAATTATTTAATTATACAGTTTACATATTCTCCTTTTTTAACTCCACTAATTGCCTGCTTCCGACTTTCAAATAAATCTAAAATTCCATCAATAATAATCTTGACTAGATTTTGGTTACAACTATCAATAAACTCTTCTGCAGAAATCTTTTTTTTGCAAAAATTATTAGTTATATTTCTTTGTTTTTTGATTTCATAAAATCCTAAATATCTAACTATAAATGTAGTTAATCGTGAATTTCTTATATTACTTAATGGTGAACTTACCATTAGGTGATTTTTATTTTTAAAACACCCTTCTGCAAATAAATTTAATACTTCATATTCCAAATTATTTTTACATGGATAAGGATTATAAATATCTGGTAAAAAGTCCTCCAAATGAGCAGAAACACATCCTTGACTTGGAATTTCTCCCACCATTGTTGACATAGGTATATTCAATCCCAAGCGCATAGATAATGCTTCTATAAAAGCCAAAGTAAAAATTTTACTTCCTAGATAAATTTTAGCAATTTCAATGTTCTTTTCCGCCTGTGCAATCCAGCTATAATAGGTTTGCTCATCTGGTTCACAATCAAATCTACGGAAAATAAAATTGGGATTCAGATAATTAAGAAATCCTTCTGTTTTTTCTAAAGCAATGCGATATTCAGAAACAATACAAGAATTTCCATTAGTTAGATTATGATTAGTTTCTGGCAATAAATTCCAGGTATTATCTAGAAAAATTGAACTAGGAGAACCAAAGCCAATAACATCTCGATTAGATAATCTGACGGTTTTTTTTACTGTTTCATAAAGTTCATCATTATTAAGATTAAGATTAAATTTGGCATTAGTTTCTTTTAGTCTTTTATGGAGACGTTCAGGTACTGTAAAACCATCCTCTAAAATTGGTTGAAATGGAATAGTTGCTTCAATACAAGCAGTAATTTCAAACAAATGTTTAGGTCTAAGAAATAATTCCATAACTTTCGCAGCAACTATAGCACTCATAAACTCATTTTGCCCACTAAAAGGTAATAAAACCTGACCAGGAACAAAACCAAAAATATCTGCTACCATTTCAAAAATATAATCATTAGGTAATTCATTTTTATCTCTAATTTTTAACTTTCCTTTCCTCTCTTGAATATAAGGAGCAATATAATAACTTAGATTAAAATTAACACTATGATCTACTTGTACATAGACTAAATCGTGAAATAAAGCAGCTAATACTTCAGTCGCATCTTGTGAATTCCCTACCTCAAAAATATGATTTGGAGTATGAAAATAACGCCACGGACCTGTCATTGATTGTACAATTAAATCAGCAATTTCAGCTAGTTTTTCAATTGTAATTTTTACCTGTAGTTGTTTAGTTGCCCAGGTTAATATTTCTAAGCATTGTTGATATTGATTTTCACCTTTCATTACTTATTTACTCCTTTTTTTGTTATAGAGGAACCGACTTTTAACTCAAAATTAGTCTAAGTATCATTAGTGATAATTAGATATTTTCTGGGGGAAAAAATGATCAAAGTTAGTCTCTACAAGGGAATTACGTCAATGCCATAAAAATCCCTAGAATTTTTAGTAATTCGGGGTTTATACCTTTTTGATTGAAAAGCATCTGCCGTGTATATCTGAACTCTGTTTCATAGTTCTATTTTGTTTAATTCCCATTATTGTAGATGTCATTTCAATTATGAGTTAGGCTGGGACCCATCAAAACGACAGATAATAAAGATAACAATAGGCTTATCAGTTGTGAGTACTGACAGCTAAAGCCAGAGCCTTAAAATACTCAATCGAGCATTTTTTTCATCTCCTTAATAAAGACAGGGTTGAGATATTGATGTTTAAAATTTAATGCCCATCAAAGTTCTCCAAGCAAATTGTGGTAGAGCCAACATTCGTCGCCAGCGCCAAGGCTCCTGATAAAGTCGATACAACCACTCCAAAGAATTTTCGCAAAACCAAGTAGGCGGCCTTTCCTTCAAACCACTCCATATATCCAAGCTCCCACCAATACCAATCCAAATTGCCTGAGGACAAATATGTTTATTTTCTGCAATCCACAACTCTTGACGAGGAACTCCTAAACCGACAAATATTAATCTTGGCTGCAATTGTGCCAAAGTCTGTAAAAGTTCCTTCTCTTCTGCTGGAGATAGATAACCATGCTGACAAGCAATGGACAGCTTTGGTACTTTTTCTTGCCAACTCTCTGCGGCCTTCATAGCTACCCCTGGGCTTCCTCCATAGAAAAATACCAAATTATCTGGATTTTGTTTCGGTGCTTGCCACAGAAGACGTTCTGCTAATTCAATACCAGGAAAACGGTGTACAGATTTACCCTGAAGCCTCAAATATAAAACCACCCCAGCTCCATCAGGAATTACTAAATCAGCTTGACAAATTATTTTAGCTAATATAGGATCTCTTTCACCTTGCATCACCATTTCTGTATTCAGTGTCACTACATGAGCTCCAACTCTTGCCTCTAACCGAGAAAGTAAGAAACCAGAATAATCATCTAGACAATGTACTGGCAGGCCTAGCACGAGGTTTTTTGGAAGTGGACTAAGTACAGACCCAAAATTCTTTTCCGTCATAGATACTCTATTTTATTGACTTTTGTTTCTGACAATCGATAATCTTTAAATTATTTACTAAGTTACATTACCCAATCCAGATCTTTCAAGCTATAACAATATTCATCTATAATCAATCGAGTAGAATCAACCAAAAAAATCTTGTTGTATTCTGACCAGTAATACTTTTATCAAAATTAAAAATTAGTGTTTATGAACCTCAAGGCAGGATTTGTCCTTCAAAAAGGTAAATATATTATTGATAGTATTTTAGGTCAAGGAGGCTTTGGTATAACTTACCGAGCTATTAATAATCAATTTAACCAAGTTGTTGTATTGAAAACTCTTAATGAAAGTCTACGCCAGCATCAAGATTTTGCTAAATTTCAACGTCAATTTATGGCTGAGGCTCATCTCCTGGCTAGCTTTCGACACCCCAATATTGTCAATGTATGGGACTTTTTTGAAGAAGAACAGCTTGTCTTTATGGCCATGGACTATATACCAGGAGAAAATTTGGCTGAATTAATACATTCTGGCCATAATCTCCATGTCAACCAAGCTGCTAATTACATACACCAAATTGCTTCAGCTCTTTCTGTAATTCATAAAAATGGGTTTTTACATCGGGATATACAACCTAAAAATATTATTAGGCGAGCTGGAACTAATACAGTTGTACTAACTGATTTTGGTATTGCCTGTGATTTCACTCCTGGAATTCGACAGACTCATACTAATTTATTTTCTTTGGGATATTCACCACCAGAACAGTGTAATCCGCAAAAAAAGTTAGGTCCTGTAACAGACATTTATGCTTTAACAGCTACATTATACTATTTACTTGTTGGTAAAGCTCCTACTCCTGCAGCTTTAAGGCTTAATCAAGCTGTTCCTCAAACACTAAAATTGTTGACAAAAGAACTAAAATATTTTCAACCTAACCTGACTCCAGATATTAAGAATACTATTCTCATGGGATTAGAAATAGATCCTGAAAAACGACCTCAAACTGTAGAAAGTTGGTTGGCACTTCTTTTGAATAAATCAAATATTTTAGAACTCAAAAAACAAAATAGTTATTTAACAGAGAAAGTATCTAAATTTAACAATAATGATCAATTGGTAAAGCTGAAATCAGAATCAAGTATTCGTCAGAAAAGAGTTGATTATTTTGCTGATGAAGCGAAAATTCAAGCAGTTAATATAAAAAATATAAACTCAAAGAACTTTGAGTTTGTTAGTCCTAAATATACAGACTATAAACTGAATTGGATTAATCAACTATGTTTACAATTGACATTTTTGTTGTTATTTTTCTTTACCGCTGGAACTTTTGGATGGATAGGTTTTGATATGACCTTGCGTTATAGTTATAGCTATAGAAAAGCAAATAAAAATACAGCATCTTTGACATTAAGTAATTTATTAGCAAATCTCAAGCAACAGCAAAATTACACTTTCCGAAATCACGACCCATCTAGTCCTCTTTTTGATTCTCCTTCGATCAAAACTTACTCGATAAATCCACCAAAATTGAACAAATTGCCAAAGGAATACCTAGGGCGAGATAGGTCTTTTCCTAATAGTTTTTCTGTCTATAATGATAATAAATCTTTGTCAGAAAGAGTAGATTATTCTACTGATATGAAAACTCAAGTTTCTCCTGATAATTATTCATCTAACGAAGAAGTAAATTTGATAGAAAAATCATACATTCCTTCTGATTATAAACTTAAATATCCGCAGTCCAACTATCAAAAATATCAACAGCAGAATCATTACCCAGATGACTACTATTAATTTTTCAATGTGAAGAATCTCAAAGTCCAGTATTTAAGATGAAAGAGTTCAGCAGGGTAGGTTAGGGGTATATCCTTTTTTGTAGCGAAGAAAGTACCTATTTTTCGGTCCCTCAAGCTCCAAAAGTTAGCATTTTCGGCGCTCCCATGGCAGAAAAATCAAGGAACAAATGTCCGATAACTCCTCAAAAATGTCGAAAATTTCTCCCATGCCTCCCTTTATTCCCACACTCAAGGGCATAATTTAAAAAACATACACTTGTAAGCCCTAAGCTCCATACTCCGGGGCTAGGGAAAGAAAATTTGAGCAGACCTTAAGATTTATTTTATAAATACCTTCTTAAGCAAATTAGATAAGACACTCACATAAATAATATGATACAATACTTTACAATATGAATCTGTTTATATTGAACAAATGGCTGGCTCATTGACCAAACTTAATATCAATAGACAGTTTGTTAAGCAGATAAACAAAATAACATCTAAATTAGATTTGTAAACTATCAAAACGAACTATTTTATTATGAGTAAACCACCAATTCATGCTTTCTTTTTGGGTAGAGCCATTGCAGAGGGAATTTATGAGCAACTAGAAAATAGCATCACAAATACCCTAAGTGGGTTAGGTAAATTTGATGCAGAGCAAAGAGAAAACTTGCGCAACTTTATTGATCAAGTTTCAGAAAAAGCAAATAGAGAAGCTCAAACAGGAAATAATACCAGTAACATTAGTATTTATAACGACTTGGACTCTCAACCAAAAGACCTACAAGCCATAATTGACGATTTAAGGTATGAGGTCGCTCAAGTCAGGGAAGAATTGAAAAAATATCGTAATCACTCTTCTTGACCTTGACCTTGAAATAAGATTAATAGCTAGCCCCTTCAAGGGAATAAAAAAAGGAAATTTTGGATTTTCTTGCCTCTTGCTGAAGCTGGAGGTACTAATAATTGATAAATAACTAATAGACTATAAAACACTGCTACTGTGTCTGTTCTCCTCGATGACATTATTAACCATAATAAACAAACTAACTATACAACTGGAGGCTCAATGACTAAAGCCTCCAGTAAACTCTATAGCCAGAAAGCTTATCGCTGGAATAGAAAAAATTACTCTCGCCAGCGTCGTTACATTGATATTTGGAGTTTCGCTGTCCTTTGGCTAACTTGGCTTTGGGTAGATAAAAAAGATTGGAGTTACCAGGGGGGAGTAACAGAAGAAAAGAAAAATCTTAGACGGCGCAAACAAGCTATTTGGGTCCGAGAGAAAATGCTAGAGTTAGGCCCTACCTTTATCAAATTGGGGCAGCTATTCTCTACCCGTGCTGACTTATTTCCTTCAGAGTACGTTGAAGAGCTTTCCAAACTTCAAGATAAAGTCCCTGCTTTTAACTACGAACAAGCTGAAATAATTATTCAAGAGGATCTGGGCAAAAAGATAGAAGAACTATACCCAAGCTTTGATCCTGTTCCTTTAGCCGCTGCTAGTTTAGGTCAAGTTCACAGAGCAAGACTCCACTCTGGTGAAGATGTAGTGGTTAAAGTACAAAGACCAGGGTTAACAAAACTATTCCAAATTGATTTGGCTATTCTCAAAGGAATAGCTCGTTATTTTCAAAGTCACCCTGAATGGGGTCGGGGGAGAGATTGGTTGGGTATTTATGAAGAATGTTGCCGAATTCTCTGGCTTGAAATAGATTATCTTAATGAAGGTCGCAATGCTGATACTTTTCGTCGTAATTTTCGTAGCTGTAATTGGGTAAGAGTTCCTAGAGTTTATTGGCGGTATTCAGCGCCACGGGTACTGACATTAGAATATATTCCAGGTATCAAAATTAGTAATTATGAAGCTCTGGAAGCATCCGGGCAAGATAGAAAGGCTTTGGCCAGGATGGGTGCTGAAGCTTACTTACAGCAACTTTTGAATGATGGTTTTTTCCATGCTGACCCTCATCCGGGTAATATTGCTGTTAGTCCAGAAGGAGGATTAATTTTCTATGATTTTGGGATGATGGGACAAATTAAGTCTAATATTCGGGAAAAACTTATGGAAACTCTTTATGGCATTGCTTCTAAAGATGCTCAAAGGGTAATTATATCTCTAATTGATTTAGAAGCATTAAAACCTACTGGAGATATGGGAGCAGTGAGGCGTTCTATCCAATATATGTTGGATAATTTTATGGATAAGCCGTTTGAAGCTCAGTCAATAACGACTATTAGTGATGATTTGTATGAGGTTGCTTATGACCAACCTTTCCGTTTTCCGGCAACTTTTACTTTTGTAATGCGAGCTTTCTCTACTTTGGAGGGGGTTGGTAAGGGTTTGGACCCGGAGTTTAATTTTATGGAGGTGGCACAACCGTTTGCCATGGAGCTTATGTCTGATGAAGATTCTCAAAAGACTATTTTTAATGAACTTGGTCGTCAAGCAGCTCAGGTTAGTTCTACCGCTTTGGGTTTGCCTGGTCGTATTGAGGATGCAATTGATAAGTTAGAGCAAGGGGATATTAGGGTTCGGGTTAGGGCGATAGAAACAGATAGGTTGGTTCGGCGAGTAAGTAATGTGCAAATGGGTACTAATTATGCTTTGTTGATTAGTGGTTTTACTTTGTCGGCTACTATTCTATATGTTAATAATCAGGTTGTTTTGGCTTTAGTGTTTGTTTTATTGGTTCTGGTGATCGGGCTTGCTTTTATACGACTTTTGAAGCGTATTGATAGGTTGGACAAGATGATGTAGGGCGGTTACCGAAAAATTGGGTTTAAAGCCTCGCCCTTCTAGGGCGACTTTAGACGGAGATGGCGATCGCCTCTTCTATAAATTTACATAAAATGGGAATTCAATGGATAGGAACATGGCAAAATTCCTCAGGGGTAAACTGAACCTGGAGCTACACAGAATGATTGGCTCTAACCTAGGTTTGGGTAGGGATGGCCGTTATTAAAAATGGCATGACTCTGGAAAGGACTTTTTGTGTTGAATAAATAATCATGCTTATGGGCGAGTATGCCCTCTTAATTTAAGAGAATCAAAATTTAGAGGAGAAAGCAAGGGGAAAATTCTTGAGACTGCGAATTTTTTTTTAGGAGCTTCAGAGAATGAGACAGGAGTTATAGGTGGAGATAGCCTTAGCCTATCATCTAAATTCAGATAAGATGGGAATTCAATGGATAGGAAAATGGCAAAATTCCTTAGGGGTTGACTGAGCCTGGATCTCCACAGAATGATTGGCTCTAACCTAGGTTGGGTAGTAGGGATGGCCGTGATTAAAAATACTATGACTCTGGAAAGGAAATTTTTATGTTGAATAAATAATCATGTCTAGGGGCGAGTTTTCACTACCAATTTAATTGTATCAAAATTTTTATTTTTGGGAAAAAGCAAGGGGAAAATCCTTGAGACTGCGGTTTTTTTTAGGAGCTTCAGAGAATGAGGCAGGAGTTATAGGTGGAGATAGCGATCGCCTATCATCTAAATTCCCATCTTATGTGAATTTAGATGATAGGAAAATGGCAAAATTCCTCAGGGGTTGACTGAACCTGGAGCTCCATAGAATGATTGGCTCTAACCTAGGTTTGGGTAGGGATGGCCGTGATTAAAAATACTATGACTCTGGAAAGGACTTTTTGTGTTGAATAAATAATCATGCTTATGGGCGAGTATGCCCTCTTAATTTAAGAGAATCAAAATTTAGAGGAGAAAGCAAGGGGAAAATTCTTGAGACTGCGAATTTTTTCAGGAGCTTCAGAGAATGAGACAGGAGTTATAGGTGGAGATAGCGATCGCCTATCATCTAAATTCACATAAGATGGGAATTCAATGGATAGGAACATGGCAAAATTTCTCAGGAGTTGATTGAGCCTGGAGCTCCACAGAATGATTAGCTCTAATCTTAGGTTTGGGTAGGGATATTTTGGGTGGGGAAGTAGCGATCGCCACCGGAGAACAGTGGAGTTATTTTCCTGCCTTAATTAACCCCAAGGAAAAAGGGAAAAAGGGGAAAAGAAAAGAGGGGAAGAGGCCTAGGAAGGAAAGCCAGAAACCACCGGGGAAGACGAGATGACTCGAAAACCCCTATTGCTGCTGAAGATGTCGGCATTGATATAGATGCGCCTGGCACTCCGGCAATACCTAGAAGAGTTGAGCCAGCTACCGCCGCGGAGCACTCGGTCTCTACTAACACCAAAAATAGATTTGAAAAATCCCTTTTCTGGGGTTTCCCAAGGACCACCATTAGTAGGCGCACCATTATAGTTATCGTGCCAAATATCCTGACACCATTTCCAGACATTACCGTGCATGTCGTATAAACCAAAAGCATTGGGAGGAAAACTTCCTACATGACAAGTACATTTACTGTTGTAGTTAACTAAACTAGGGGTAATACTTGAACCAAAATAGAAAGGAGTAGTTGTTACCAGCACGACAAGCATATTCCCACTGACTCTCGCTGGGTAGTATATAAGGTTTTCCAATTTTTATAGATAGTTTTTGGCAAAATTCAATTGCATCATGCCATGACACAGTTTCGACTGGACGCTTTCCTCCTTCAGAGCTTTTTCCAAATAGTTTTCTTTCTTTAAAATGAGAGGGGTTTTTGGCCATAATGATTTGATATTGTTCTTGAGTAATGGGGTATTTACTAATATAAAAAGGTTGGAGGAAAACCTTGTGTTGCGGACTTTCATTTTTTTCTCTTCCCTCTTCATTTTCTGGCAAACCCATGAGAAAACTTCCCCCAGGAATATAAACCATTTCTAATTTAATTCCACTACCTACTTTTTAACAACTCTAAAATTTGACTTTTATGACTTTCATCAAAAGCACCCGACTTTTCTAATTCCTGTTGTAAATTTTGCCCGTCAATAAATTCTTGTGCTAAATACTGTCGATTATCTAAAATATGCGAAAAGTTCTGGAATTTGTGGATATCTACCTAAACCATCTAAACGTTCAGCTTCTTGAGCAAATAATTTCGCAGCTTTTTCCAAAGTTTTAGTTCCTTGTGCTTGAGGAAAAAAATGTTTAATTATGCAAAAAGGCTTTGAAGGTTTATCTTCGTCTACAGCTTGAAAAGTTCTGCCAAAACCTCCTTATCCGATAATTTTTAGAGGGCGATAACGTTCTCTTAATACTAATTTTTCACCACAACTTTGACAAAATTTTGTTTGTGATTGGTTAACTTGTAAACAGTCAGGATTTAAACATTTAGTCATTTCAGTTATCGTTTTTTTTTGTTTTTTTTGGATTATTTGATGGTAAAATTTTCCCTAGTGCGAGGATCCTGACCGTGTAGTTAATCATACCAAACTTGGGGATAATTTGAATAATATTCTAACTCTTTTTTCAGAAAAGGTACGATTAAACAATGTACATAATCTGGTATGATTACAACGCTAAAAATTCCATCTCTTTGTTTCTGAAAAATAGGAATGAATTTAAAACAATTTATCGTGCTTCTGAAGTTAATTCTAATCTTTCCCAGGTTACAAATGTGAGAAAATAGGAGGTCTTATCAATTGAAATTCAGGATATTTCTTCATAGTTTTGATGTTAATTTTTTCTACCCAGTGCGAGCACCCTGCTCGCGTATTTAATAGTACCAAACATACAACAATTTGAATTATATTCTGGGAATCTTGATTATATTCTGGGGAGCTGGAAACTAGATAATACCAAATCCCGTGGAAATTTGAATAATAATCTGGCGAGCTAGAAGCTTCCACTGGGTAGCTCGTACCGTTTGCTGTTATAAATATAAAAATAGTCCTCTAATTCTGAATAGTTCTCGGTTGATTTATGTATGTACCTCTTTGGCCTGGAAAACCATATCCCTTAGGAGCTTCCTGGGATAGTAAAGGCACTAACTTCGCTATATTCTCTGAAAATGCTACTAGGGTAGAACTTTGCCTATTTGACAAGCAAAACAAAGAAACACGGCTCACCCTGAGAGAAGTTAGTAACTTTGTGTGGCATGGCTATCTACCAGGTATAAGCCCAGGTCAAAAATATGGATTTCGAGTACATGGTCCCTACGAACCATCCCAAGGATATCGGTTTAACCCGAATAAATTACTAATTGACCCTTATGCAAAAGCCATAGATGGGGATATACTCTATGGTCAAGAAATATTTGCCTATTCTTGGGATGACCCAGAAAAAGATTTAATATGTACTTTGGATGATGATGCTGATCTAATACCAAAATCTATTGTAATTGATGAAAGTTTTGATTGGGGAAATGACCAATTATTAAATATTCCTAACCATAAAACAATAATTTATGAAATTCATCTCAGAGGGTTCACTAAACTCCATCCTGAAATTCCAGAAAATCTCAGAGGTACTTATAGTGGGTTAGCGCATCCCATAGCGATCGCCTATCTTCAGTCTTTAGGCATTACGGCGGTAGAGTTAATGCCAGTGCATCACTTTCTGCGATACCCAGGACATTTAGTTGATAAGGAATTATCGAATTACTGGGGTTATGACTCCATTAACTATTTTGCTCCCTACAGTGGTTATAGTTCTAGTGGAAAAGCAGGGGAACAAGTTCAAGAATTTAAACAAATGGTTAAAGCATTACACAAAGCTGGCATCGAAGTAATATTAGATGTAGTTTACAACCATACTGGAGAAGGTAATCATCTCGGTCCAACTTTATCCTTCAAAGGTATTGATAATGCTGCCTATTATCGCCTAGTAGAAGATGAACCCCGATACTATATGGATTTTACTGGTTGTGGTAACTCTCTCAATGTTCGTCACCCCCAGGTATTGAAATTAATTATGGATAGTCTGCGCTACTGGGTGACAGAAATGCACGTTGATGGTTTTAGATTCGATCTAGCTTCAACTTTAGCGCGAGAATTATATGAAGTCGATAGTTTAGCAGCTTTCTTTGATATCGTGCATCAAGACCCAGTTATTTCCAATGTGAAATTAATTGCTGAGCCTTGGGATATTGGAGAAGGTGGTTATCAAGTTGGAAATTTTCCTCTATTGTGGTCAGAATGGAATGGTAAATACAGAGATACAGTTAGAGATTTTTGGCGAGGAGAAGAGGAAACATTAGCTGAATTTGCTTATCGTTTTACAGGTAGTTCTGACTTATATGCTGCTAATGGTAAGTTACCTCATGCGAGTATTAATTTTGTAACTGCTCATGATGGTTTTACTTTAAACGATCTAGTTAGTTATAACGAAAAACATAACGAAGCAAATAGAGAAGATAATAATGATGGAGAAGAATATAATCGTTCTTGGAATTATGGAGAAGAAGGAGAAACTGATGACCAGGATATATTAAGTATAAGAAACTGTCAAAGGCGTAATTTTTTGGTAACCTTAATGTTGTCTCAAGGGGTACCTATGTTATTAGGTGGAGATGAATTTGGGAGAACGCAAAAAGGTAATAATAATGCTTATTGTCAGGATAATGAAATTTCTTGGTTGGATTGGAATTTACAAGTAGAAAATTCAGATTTATTAGATTTTACTCGGGAGTTAATTTATTTCCGTTGTCAACATCCAGTTTTTCATAGAAATAGGTGGTTTAAAGGTTGTGCTATTAATGGTTCGGAGGTGAGTGATATAGGTTGGTATAATCCGAATGGTGAAGAAATGACTGAAGAACAGTGGAATATTGATTTTGCTAAAGCTGTTAGTGTATTTTTAAATGGAGAAGAAATTCCTGCTAGTGGTGAGCATGGGGAAAGAATTATTGATGATTGTTTTATTATTTTTTTTAATGCTCATTATGAATTGATAGAGTTTACAATTCCTCCTAAGTTTCAAGATAGAAATTGGGTGGTTATTATTGAGACAAGAAAGTCTGGTTTTGTGGAAAATGGTAAGCATTATCAAGGTGAGGTTCCTATTCTTGTTATGGAACGTTCAATTGTTGTTTTACGGAGTTTTTAAAGTTGATATAAGTTAAAGTGATGTATTAGTCAATCTCCAATCTTTAATAATCTAACGCTCCATAATACAGCGCTTTCCTTTGTTATAAGGTACATTTACGCGGGCAAGATGCCCGCACTAGATGATTTTAACCATTTACCCTGTATATCATTTGCCCGAAATCTGCTGTATATCTGTCTTTCCCAATAAATTTTAAATTGGGTTGATCAAATCAACCTTCAGGTTCATGTATCACGGCAAACACATCTTGTCAATAAACCCTAGTTTATTGCACTTATTGAAAATAAAATTCCTACATATAGTGCTAATCTAATTGCAAAAATATGATAATATAGTAGTCAGCAAATCAGCATCAATATTTTCTTACTTCTTGACATTTGACAATCGCTCACAAATATTCAGCAGATATAATTTACTACTGATAGGCGATCGCGGCGATGGCATTTCAGTATCAGGCCAGTGAGGAAGATCGAAACATGGACAGTACTCAGGAGGCATTCCTTTCACAGAAAAAGGAATTGGCATTAGACAGCGAGGGCAAGGACTAATATCCCACTCTGGAGACAATAATTTTTCAATTGTTTGATTAGTCCCTTCTAGATAACAATCTCCAGATTCAGATGATAGAACTTTATCCCAACATGCTTCAAATTCTTGAGTGTAGCGATCGCCTGAAAGTACAACTTGAGGTGTTAAAGCTTCTTGGCCATTTCTCGTTAACACTTTCTTGCCTAACTGAAACCAATAGGCAATGTATTTTCTAACTTGATCATGAGATGCCATAACTTGAATGTCCAATTATTTTCTACTTATTTTCAATAGAGATACTTCAAACAAGTTAATACTTTAATATCTACTTCTATCGTACCTTATATATGATTTAAGTGTAGTATCAGATTTCAGCATTTAGTCCTTGAGAATTTATTAAGAATTACAAGATAAAGTTAAAGTTTTAAAGGTCTTCCTAAATCACTAAGAGGCAAAACATAACCTCCAATAACTAGATAAACAGAATCAGAAATAACTCCCACCCGACGAATTAGACTACCAAGGCGATCGCGAAATAAGCGTCCAATAGGAAAAGAAGGAACAACTCCCCAACCTGTTTCCTCAGCAACTAAAATTACATCACCCTTAACATTTAATAGACTTTGAATGACTGAATCTAAAGTTTCATGCCAAGCTTGTTCATCTTGTGCCAAAATATTAGCTAACCAAGTACCTAAAGAATCTACCAAAATACAATAATCTTCATAGCTATAATTAATCAAAGCTTCTGATAATTGTACAGGTATTTCTAAAGTTATCCAGTCAGAGGGACGGCGATTTTTATGACTTTCAATTCGAGCTTGCCAATCTAAATCACTAGCATTAATTTGAGAGGTGGCTATATATACTACTTTTTTTCCAGAATTAATGGCTAGACTTTCTGCCCACTCACTTTTACCAGAACGAGCAGGACCAGTAACTAAAATTAATTTATCAGAAGTAGCTGGAGCAGAATTCATTAGGAATAGAACCAAATATTCAAAAGGAAGGTTAATTAACTATATGTTGATTTACTGATATTTATTAACATAAGTTGATATAGATTGATATGATTATAATAATTAACTTGTATAGATTATGCTAATATCGGACAAAATAAATATTTGTGGTACAAAACCAGGCCACTAAGTAATCCCTATCCTGATTCAGTTATCTAAGGGTTGACAAGCTGTTTTTGATTTGCTGACATATACTTACATAAGCCAACAAAAACTATATGAGTTATGTTCCACTTAGGAAGGCTGTAGAAATACTTGGCTTACATCCTAATACATTACGCACGCTATGGAGATGAAGGCAAAATCAAAATCATTAAAAATGAAGCGGGGCAAAGATTGTACCATGCAAAATCCTACATCTAGGGAGCAACTAGAGCTTCCACCAAAAGCGTAGTAGAGAAATTTTCTACCACATTGGGAGATACCCCCTCAGTAGGTTAATCTTGCTATGCATTGTTAACAATTGTTAGCAAAATAGTATCGGCATACTTAAAGTAATTAAAACTTCTATTTAGCCGATAATGAAGGCGAAGTAAGTTTGTAAAAGCATCTACAGGTTTTCTTGTAAAAATTGGGAGATCACCGCGAAACCGTTTTATTTTGCTGTGCATTATTAGCAAAATAGTATCGGGATAATATAAGTTATGGAATAGCAAATTAGGCCAATATTGCCAACAACTTCAAAGTCAAAAAATCATAACTAACTATGGCCTTAATCTCCGCTATTATCTGTACTCATAATCGAGATAATTACTTAGGAGCTGCAATAGATAGCCTGTTAATGCAGGATTTTCCTGGTAGCTTTGAAGTAGTAGTAGTAGATAATGATTCAAAAGATCATACCCGTGAAGTAGTAGAAGCAAGACTTGGGGACCCCAAACTTAAATACATCTATGAACCAGTTACCGGACTATCTGTGGCCAGAAATACGGGAGCAAAAACAGCCAGTGCTGAAATTTTAGCTTATCTTGATGATGATGCTGTTGCTAGTAAGCAATGGTTAAGGGTACTACATGAAGCCTATAAAAGTAACAATAAACTAGTTATTGCTGGGGGCAAAGTCAGCTTAATTTGGCCAGAAGAAATTGACCCTCCAAAATGGCTGTCTGTGGAATTATCAGGAAACTTAGGTTACTATAACCTTGGTGACTCTGTTGTATACATTGACCAACCAGGTTTGACTCCTAGAGGTCTAAACTATTCAATTCGTCGTGCATTTCTGGAACAAATTGGTGGTTTTGATACTAACTTGGGTCGAGTTGGCAAAAAATTATTATCAAATGAAGAGTTACATACCACAGAATTAGCAATAAAGCAAGGTTGGCAAGTAGCCTATTTGCCCAAAGCATTAGTTGCTCATAATGTAGCACCAGAAAGGTTAAAACCTTCCTGGTTTATTGAACGAGGTTGGTGGCAAGGTATTAGCGAATGTTACCGAGAACAACTAGCTGGTCAAGCAGGTTTAGGCCAATTATCCCGGGGAGGTGAAAGAATGATTAGAGGTATTTATAAGTCTCTCAAAAATATTACGGACCAAGCAGAATGTTTTGGTAATTTTGTCTATGCTTATGGTCAAATAGGCTATTTAGGAGCAGCTATTCAGGGGATGATAAGTAAATCAATAAGTCCAAGATAAGGTAATTCCCATATATAAAATTATTGACTATGACATCATCTAAGATACCAGTATCAGTTCTAATTCCTGCTAAGAACGAAGAGAAAAATTTACCTACTTGTCTAGAAAGTGTAGCTAGAGCAGATGAAATATTTGTAGTAGATTCTCAAAGTAGCGATCGCTCTACTGAAATAGTTAAAAGTTATGGAGCAAATTTAGTACAGTTCTATTTTAACGGAACTTGGCCGAAAAAGAAGAATTGGTCTTTGGACAATTTACAATTTCGGAATCAGTGGGTATTAATCGTTGATTGTGATGAACGCATTACTCCAGAACTTTGGAATGAAATTGCTACAGAGATTCGAGCTCCAAATTATAATGGTTATTATATCAACCGCAAAGTATTTTTTCTAGGTAAATGGATTCGTCATGGTGGAAAATATCCTGATTGGAACCTCAGATTGTTTAAACATAAAGAAGGTCGCTACGAAAACCTAAAAACTGAGGGTGTCCAGAATACTGGGGATAATGAGGTACATGAACACGTTATTTTAACTGGCAATGTGGGATATTTGAAAAATGATATGCTTCACGAAGATTTTCGTGATTTATTTCACTGGATCGAAAGACACAACCGTTATTCTAATTGGGAAGCACGGGTATATTACAATGTAGTGAGTGGTGAAGGTGAGAGTGGAACTATTGGTGCTAGTTTATTTGGAGATGCAGTACAGCGCAAGCGTTTTCTTAAGAAAATATGGGTGAGACTACCATTTAAACCTTTCCTAAGATTTATTTTGTTCTACCTTATTCAGGGAGGATTTTTAGATGGTAAAGCAGGATATATTTATGGTAGATTACTGAGTCAATACGAGTACCAAATTGGTGTTAAGCTTTATGAGCTTAAAGATTGTGGTGGTCAGTTGAATGTTACTCACAAGAAACCAGAAACTACTAATTCTCAAGCAGTTGCTCAAGTAGATTCAGCTAGTAGTAGTTAGTAGTAAAAGAAGCCAGTTGAATTAAAATTATTTGGTTAAAATAAAATGAATTAATTCTCAAACCATTGACTCAGAGATGAAAGTCAAAGGTCAAAAGTAAAATTTTATCAGCTAAAAACTTTAGCTATACAGTAATATCAGAAAATCATCTGTTATCTGACATTTAAAGTTGGAAACTATTTGTGACATCATGACAAAGAACGAACAAACAGAACCTTGGGTCGATCTTCGCAAATACAGCCAATCTTGGTATGATCGTGGTAAACCTGGCTGGTTTGTATTACTGTGGTGGTTTGTACAAGCAATTACTTTTCCCTTAACTCCTCAGCCTTTATATGGTGTGAGACGACTAATATTAAATCTCTTTGGTGCCACAATTGGTCAAGAAGTTTTAATTCGCCCTACTGCCAGATTTACTTATCCTTGGAAAATAGTAATCGGTGATTATAGCTGGATAGGAGATAATGTAGTTTTATACAGTCTTGACCATATTGAAATAGGTAAGCATTGCGTTATCTCTCAAAAAAGTTACCTTTGCACTGGTAGTCATAATATAGAAGACCCTAAATTTGGTTTAGAAACAGCAGGTATTACTATTGGCAATGGTGCTTGGGTAGGGGCAGATTGTTTTATTGGTCTTGGTGTTAATATTGGTGCTAATGCAGTTATTGGTGCTAGGAGTAGTGTTTTTAAAGATATGCCTCCAGGTCAAGTTTGTTTAGGAGCACCTTGTCAACCTCGTTATCCAAGAAAAATGAAAGACACAAGAGCATTGACTTAATCCTAGAATAACGATCTAATAGGTTAGAAAGTATACCATTGTACTGGCAATACCCATAAATGAAATCCATAGTTAATTTACAGAGCATCAAGTCGTGGCGAAATTTGCAAGATGAGAAATACCAAAGACTTCTGAGCAAAAGTTACTAAGCAAGGTTAATAGTCGATCTTATCTTTTCCTCATCAAAGACTTGCTCCAACTGTGGTCATGTTCAAGATATGCCGTTAAATGTGGGAACTTATGACTGCCCTGTATGTGGGATATCTATAGACCGCGATCTGAATGCAAGTATTAATTTCAAAAATGCGGTCGGCTCGACCGTGAATGTCTGTGGATGAGTAACCGCCGACGGCCTCAGTAGAAGCAGAGAGTAAACATCAATTTGTCACTTTATATGACGCTTTGTATCAGTTTTATAGAGTAGTTATACTAATCCTCAATGATTGTGAAAATAAATAGAGGAATCATAGAAAAGTACAATTGTTTAGGGTACCTGATTTATAGCAACGTGCGCTGGTATATTTACATGGTACAAGTTGCTACTAATGTAATATATTTGAAAGTATTGGTAGATAGTAGCGTAAAATTGTACTACACTTAAATGCGATAGTAATATGTAAAGATGTGAGTGCTCATTGCTATAACTAAATAGGCTTGCTGATTAAGTAGACATCAGATTGTAAAACCATTTAGTAGGTAGGCATTAAGATTTGTCGCTATGTAATTAATGTGTAATTAATTTTGTGACCTGATTATTTTATTTTTTAATTTTTCCCGTCCCCAATTCCTTACTTTCAAATTTTCTACTCATTCATGTTTTTATAGGTAGCTACTGCAGAAGGTGAACTACGGTTCAAGTAACGGAATATCCAATACTTAAAAACAGCATCCAAGATCACTGGAAAAGTTGCAATAAATAAGAAGTTAAAATCTTTGCTTTCTGGTAATCCAAAATGTCTAGCAATATTTTCTAAAATTACTTCCCAACCGTGAGGAGAGTGGAATCCTACAAACATATCTGTTAACAAAATAATGATAAATGCCTTAGCACTATCACTAAGACCATATATAACATCATCTATGAAAGATTTTAAAACCTCAACTTCTCTTTTATTAGTAGAAATAATAATGAAAAAAGTAATAAAAGATATTAGATCAGAAAAAATATTTTTAATTGCATTATTAGCCTTCAGCTTGTATTCCCAGGCTATTTCTTTAGCCTTTTTTTTTACTTTCTTTTCAATCAACTCTTCCCTTTCAGATTTAGGTATTTCGGTAATTTCTTTCCCAGATGCATATAATTCTGGAAATAATTCTGAACCTTTACCTAAATAAATTTGAAAATGAATTTTTTCCTCATATTGACGCAATTTGATTAAAGCTTGCTCTTCCATATTAGAGTTAAGAAAGATTGCTACTTGTTGATGAGGTAGTGGCATAAAATTATCAACTAAATAACCCACAAAAGTTATTTTCGATAACTGGTGCATGAGTAAAGGTACTAAAATTAACAGTAATACAAATCTAATTGAAGTAATAGTCTTAACTCTGGATTTTCTAAACTTTCTAATAACTTCTGTTTCTGCTTCAGGATCTAATTCTTTTTTGATTCTTTTTAAAGTATTTAACAGCGAACGTGGTAAGAAGCTCGTTTCAGGATTATCAGGTTTTAGTTGTGCTAAATTATTGTTATGTAGAGAATCAGATATAACATTATTATAATTATTATTAAGATTATTTTCACTAGATACTGTAGCTACAGAAGATGAAGAATTAGGTATTTCTATAATTACATTTGATTCTTTTACTTGAGGGTTTGAGGACTTGCGGTATCGATTAAATACTTGGTCGATAAACTCTAGTTTTTCTAAAATAATTGATGGTCGCTCCTGAAATTCTTGCTGGCGACTTTGATTAAATTTATCCTCTTGCTTGTCAACTTTATTTTGATCAAGAGTTCCCACTACTGAAACACTGGTATTAAATTCAACTAATCTAGTTTGAATAATTTTTAAGTATCGCTTCAGTTCAGAATTAAAATAAGATTTAGCACTATTACTATAACAAACTGATGCAGTAGAAATTTTTTGACCTTCAAAATGTTCCTCCTCAATAGACTTAATCTTGAGAGCAGCATCATAAGCTATATCCAAAGCTCTGTGAGGAGTTTCTCGGAACCACTGGTTAGCATTCAATGCAGACAGTTTAAATTGCTTCCAGGGATAAATAGCCATATTTTTTAGTGCTCTGATCAATTGAAATAGATTACAATAAATACACAAATCGTAAGCATTCAGCCGTTGGCTATAAGTTACAGCACTTTCGGTTGTTATGAGGTATACCCAATTATCTCTAAATTTTTCAAGAAAATATAATCAACTGTTGATGATACCATTTAAGTGTTTCAATAGCTGTGGTGTTTGTACTAACCCCTCTATTTTCTCTATTGCTTGACCATTCTTAAACAAGACCAAAGTGGGCAAGGCTTCAATATGATACTGGGAAGCTAACTGAGGATATTTATCTGTATCAATTTTAATTATTCGTATTTTATTTTTCATTTGCTGATTCACCTCTTCTAAAATAGGGGCCATCATTTTACAAGGGCCACACCAAGTAGCATAAAAGTCGACTAAAACAGGCAAATCTGAACCAGTAAGTAATTCATTAAAATTATTAAACTTCTTTTTAATTGCCATAATTAATAAAAAAAATTTATTAGTTTATTGTGTTAATCCATATGTTAATCTAATCAAATGAAAATCTTTTGAAATTTAAGGAAGAAGATAGAATTATAAACATATAGCACATACTATATTATTATGTAGAGGAATATCGAATAGGTTCTACATAAAACAAAAGGATTTGATTATGGAAGTATTGCCAGAAACATTACAACGTTTAAAAGGAAAAATAGCAATAATTACAGGTGGATCCAGAGGAATTGGTCGAGCAACAGCTTTAGCATTAGCGATGGAAGGGGCAAATGTTGTTGTTAACTATGCTAAATCTAGTGATGCGGCTTTGGAAGTAGTAGAAGAAATAGTTGCTGCGGGTGGCAATGGTATGGCACTACAAGCAGATATTTCTCAAATGGAAGAAGTAGATAACTTTGTTAAAAAAGTGATGGAAAAGTGGAGTTGCATTGATATCTTAGTTAATAATGCTGGCATTACTCGCGATAAATTACTGCTGCGGATGAAACCAGAAGACTGGCACTCAGTCATAGGTCTAAATTTGACAGGAGTATTTCTTTGTACTCGTGCTGTAAGTAAAATTATGCTCAAACAAAAGAGTGGGCGTATTATTAATGTTTCTTCGGTGGCTGGGCAAACGGGTAATCCTGGTCAAGCTAATTATAGTGCAGCAAAAGCAGGAGTAATTGGCTTTACTAAAACTGTAGCAAAGGAACTTGCTAATAGAGGGATTACAGTAAATGCAGTTGCCCCTGGATTTATTGCTACTGATATGACTAAAGACCTAAAAAATTCTGAGGAAATTATTAAGTTTATTCCTCTGGGTCGTTATGGTAAACCAGAAGAGGTAGCAGGTATGATTAGGTTTTTAGCTGCTGATGATGCGGCAAATTATATTACGGGTCAAGTATTTAATGTCGATGGGGGTTTTTAACTGTTACAGAACTTCTTATGCAAAGGTACTGATATAGATCCTTGGTGCATTCGCTAGTCCTAACATACCCGACCAATAGCGTTCTTGCATGAGTCCTATATTATATTATCTATAATTTGCTCAGGACTTACGCTAAGGCACTAAATGTAGCGTAGTTATATCAAAAAAAGCCCCAAAGATATACGATATATGGAGAAACTACGTAAGTCCTGAAATTTGACTTCTAACTCTATATTGTAAGAATTCAGGTCTTAGCTATTGGGGATTAGCTATCGGATATTAACTACTTAAAAAAAATTGATGAAACCAAATATTTATACTATACCTTTAAGACAATTAGCTTCTGGGGATTTTTTGTATTTACAAGTTTATAAATTCACTGGAAATCAAGCAGGAAAAAAAGCTTATATCCAGGCAAATTTACATGGAGCTGAGATTAGTGGTAATGCTGTTATTTATCACTTGATAGAATTTTTAATGAATCTGGATAATAGTCAACTAATAGGAGAAATATGGTTAGTACCTGTTTGTAATCCTGAAGGAGTTAATGCGCGATCGCATCAATTTTCATCAGGTAGATATAATGGCTATGATGGCAAAGATTGGAACCGAATATTTTGGGATTATGAAAAGGAAGATGTAGATATTGAAGCTTTTGCCAAAGCTCAAATCAACTTTACAGAAACGGAAATAAAAAATAACTATCGCCAGAAAATTTTATACAGTTTTAATCAGCAGTTAAAAAAAATTAATTCTCCTAGTAGTACACCTTTCTATAAACAATATAGATATCAACTTCAATCGTTATGTTTAGATGCAGATTATGTGATAGATTTGCATAGTTCAACTAACGAAAGTTTAGATTATCTTTATTGCTTTCATGGTAGAGAAGAGAGTGCTAGGTTGTTTCTTTTAGATTATGGAATTTTAATGGGTGAGGGTGAATATGATGGAGATACTTTTGATAATGCGTTTTTGAAACCTTGGTTAGCTTTAGAAAGGAATTTGAAAAAGCAAGGAAAACCAATTCAATTTGATATAGAATCATGGACATTAGAATTAGGTTCAGGAATGAAAATGAACCCAGAATCAGTAGCAAAAGGTATTCGGGGATTAAAAAATTATTTTGCTAATAAAAAGTTATTAAAAATCCCCGAATTTCCCTTAACAGAATTAGCAGATCATCAAATAGTTTTTACTTCTAAACAAGATATGAAACCTTATTATGCTCCTGTAGGTGGTATGATTCAAAATAGAGTTGAACCTGGTACAATTGTCAAACAAAATCAGCGTATTTATCAAATATTAAATTTTAACAAATATCAAGATTTGCCAAAAGTTGTAGATATTTTTGCAGAAACAGATGGTTTAATTTTAGATAATTCAACAAACCATTGTGTTAATCAAGGAGATTTTGTATTAGAAATTATATGGGGAGAAGTATAGGAGTGTGATCTCCAAATCCTGATGAATTATTAATATAAAACCCAAAAGAAACCCAATTAGAAAGAGCGGATGACTTGTTAGTAATCCTTCATTTTTTTTGAATTCAGGATTATAACTGATTCAGGCGATCGCGCAAAATTTCTGCTTGCTTTTCTACCTCTGCCAAATTCTTTCTAGTTTCCTCCACAAATTTAGGGTTTGCCTTATTCACAAAATCTGGGTTCCCCAACCTTTTCTTAGTAGATTCTATCTCTTTTTCCAACTTCTGTAACTTTTTATTCAATCGGGCAGATAAAGCTTCAATATCTACGACTCCTGATAATGGAATTAAAACTTGTACAGTACCAATAACACTAACAATAATTTGAACACCTTTGAAATCAAAATGAGGAGTAATATTCAGCTTTTCAAGCTTAATTAAATTCCGAATATAATTCTCTCCTTTACTCAAAATTTCCCGTTCTTTTTCATTCTCACTCTGCAAAATTGCTGTAATTTTTACCTTGGGCTTAATATCAACCTCTGCTCGTAAATTTCTCAAAGTCCGAATTACCCCAATTAATAAATCAAACTCATGCTCCAAATCAGAATTAATTAAAGATTTATCTAAATTCGGATAAGACTGTAAAGCCAAACAATTTTCTTCTCCAACCTGATTCAAAGTATGCCAAATTTCTTCAGTAATATGAGGCATAAAAGGATGTAATAATCTCAAAATTCCATCTAAAACATAAGCTAAAGTTTGCTGTGCCACTAACCGAGAATTTTCATCTTCACCCTGCAGACGAGACTTAACTAATTCAAGATACCAATCACAAAAAGATCCCCAAATAAATTCATAAAGGCCCTTCGCAGCTTCTCCCAAGCCATAATTATCTAAATAATCGCAAGTTTGCTCTACCGTCTGATAGAAGCGAGATAAAATCCAACGATCAACTAATTCTAATTTATTTGCTTCTGGTTCCCCTAATTCTGTAGGAGTTTTACCTCCTAAGTTCATCATTACAAATCTAGCAGCATTCCAAATTTTATTAGTAAAATTTCGAGAAGCTTCTACTGATAGCGACTCATCAGTTTTGCGATTATAATCCAGTCTCACATTTTGTCCTGCTCCAGCAGTTTCTCGCATCAAAGTATAACGCAAAGCATCAGTACCATACTTCTCAATTAATAATAATGGGTTAATGCCATTTCCAGCAGATTTAGATTGCTTTTTACCATTTTCATCTAACATTAAACCATGAATATAAACAGTTTCAAATGGCATTTCTCCAGTAAAATGTACTCCCATCATTGTCATTCTAGCTACCCAGAAAAAGATGATATCAAAACCAGTAGAAAGAGTGCTAGTAGGATAATATTTTGCTAAGTCTGGAGTATTGTCCGGCCAGCCCAATGTGGAAAATGGCCATAAACCAGATGAAAACCAAGTATCAAGAACATCTGGATCTTGTTGAATTTTGACATCATTGCCAAATTTTGCCTTTGCTGCCTCCAATGCTTCCGCTTCCTTGGAAGCAACAAAAAAAGGAGTATGATCAGTAATTTCTCCATTAGTCTCGCTGATAGCATACCAAGCAGG
The DNA here is from genome assembly GCA_023356515.1 of Trichodesmium sp. MAG_R04. GTDB lineage: Bacteria > Cyanobacteriota > Cyanobacteriia > Cyanobacteriales > Microcoleaceae > Trichodesmium. Next base: position 25,165 of record JAKQYG010000005.1, read on the forward strand.
AATTTGATGACCCCACCATAGTTGTCGGGAAATACACCAGTCTTGAATTTTTTCCAACCAGTCACGATAAACTTTGGTCCAACGTTCGGGAACAAATTTTGGTTGGTTGTATCTATCTAATAATTCCAGTGTCTTCTCAGCCAAAGGTTGAATTCTGACAAACCACTGAGTTGAGAGCAGGGGTTCTACGGGGACTTTGCCACGATCACTATAGGGAACACTATGACTATAGTCTTCCACTTTTACCAAAAAGCCCTCTTTTTTTAAAAGTTTGACAACATTTTCCCTTGCCTCAAAACGGTCTTGTCCAACAAATACTCCCGCATTTTCATTCAAACTGCCATCTTTATTCATAATATTAATAAATGGCAAATTGTGACGTTTACCCATTTCAAAATCATTAGGATCGTGAGCAGGAGTGACTTTGACACAACCAGTACCAAACTCAGGGTCAACCAATTCATCAGCAATAATAGGTATTTCCCGTTTCATTATTGGTAGGCTAAGAGTTTTGCCGATAATATCTTTGTAGCGATCATCATTGGGGTTAACAGCAACACTAGTATCCCCCAACATTGTTTCTGGGCGAGTAGTAGCAACTTCCACATAACCATTGCCATCAGTGAGGGGATAACGAAAATACCAGAGGGTGCCATTAACTTCTTTGTTTTCCACCTCCAAATCAGAAACAGCAGACTGACTAGCAGGACACCAGTTGACTAAATAGTTGCCCCGATAGATGAGACCTTGTTTGTAGAGACGCATAAATGCTTCAATAACAGCTTTTGATAAGCCTTCATCCAGAGTAAAACGTTCTCGTGTC
>JAKQYG010000050.1 GCA_023356515.1 Trichodesmium sp. MAG_R04
CCCCAACTTGTAGCTAACAAATTCTGGGCTCAGGGCAAGGTTGAAAAAGGTAAAAATTTGGCAGAAGAGGGAAAAATAGAAGAGGCAATTTCTCTGTTTAAAGAAGCCCAAAAATTATCACCAGAAATTGACCTTGCTCCTAATACAGAAACTAGAGAAACAGACCCCCAACTTGTAGCTAACAAATTCTGGGCTCAGGGCAAGGTTGAAAAAGGTAAAAATTTGGCAGAAGAGGGAAAAATAGAACAAACAATTAATCTTTATAAGGAAGCACAAAAATTAGATTCAGATGTCGAAATAGATGTAGAAAATTGGGGAGAATTATGTTGGTTTGGTAGCTTAAATAATCAGGCTCAAGATATTATGTTTGCCTGTGAAAAAGCTGTTAAATTGAAACCAAATAATCTAGAATTCCGGAGGTATCGAGGTTTAGCAACAGCATTAACAGGAAATTATCAGAGAGCAATTGATGATTTTCAAATATTAGTAGATACCATCAAAAATGAGGAGGAAAAAGCCAGATTTGAGGGTTGGATAGAGACTTTGAAAAAAGGAGAAAATCCCTTTACTTCTGAGGTCTTAGAGAAGTTGAAAAAGAACCCTAAATATTCATTATAATAATCTTTGTAAGATACTTTAACCCACATTCCGCACTTCAATTTGTAACATAAAAATTAGCATAAAATCCCTAGCTTGCTTAAGTTCCGCACTGCGGTATAATAATAGACCGTGATATAAACACAGAACCTCCGAGTAATGACTGATATGATAGAATAGTATGGCCATAGGAAAAGATAAAAAACATCCCATACTTTATGTCTTTTGATGCTTCCGTCTCAACTACTTCTACCTCAACACAAGAACTAAATACCAACTTGCAAGTCAGATTCAAAACAGAGGAAGGAAAGTTGTTATTACTATTGCCACCAGAATCTAATCATGGTGACATAGAAAATCCAATAGCCATGACGTGGACAGAAATTTGGCAACAATTAAAGCAACGCCTGAAGGCAGGAGAAAAATTTTGGCAACCAAAAACAGAAGTAGAGCTAATTACATTTGACCGCCTATTAGATACTCGTCAACTCCAAGAAATAGCCGAAGCACTTTTAGAAGTAGAACTAAACCTCAGAAAAGTTAGCACATCACGTCGTCAGACCGCTGTAGCAGCAGCTACAGTAGGCTATTCTGTAGAACAAAAACCTGCCTTGAGCACCCTAAGTCAAACTTCCACAGAAAAAGTCCAACCTTTAGCTGAACCACTTTATCTAGAAATGACCATACGTTCAGGAGTAGAAATTCGGCATCCAGGTACCATAATAATTGTAGGAGACCTAAATCCAGGTGGCTCTGTAATTGCAGATGGGGACATTCTCCTATGGGGCCGTTTACGAGGAGTAGTCCATGCAGGAGCCAAAGGAAATTCTAAAAGTGTGATTATGACCTTGCAAATGGAACCAACTCTCATTAGGATTGCAGATAAAGTTGCCAGAGGGCCAGAAAAACCACCAGTCCAATTTTATCCTGAAGTAGCTTATATTTTGGGCCAAGAGATTCGTATTAGTAGAGCTAGAGATTTTACTAAAATATATCGTTAACAAAGTCAAAAGTCCAAAGTCGCCAAATCAGAAATTATTTTGGCAATCAAAATTTTGAGCAACCCTCCCAAAACATTTCCTCCTAAAAAGTGGGATTTTAAACCCAATTATTCTGATAAATTTATTTAGGGCTTGCCAATTAATCATAAAAGCATTGACATATTAAAGGCAATATCCTTATTTTAGTTGCAAAAAGTACTAGCTTTTTGCTGATTTAAGCTGAAAAAGTTAGTATTTTGGGTTGACCATGGCAAAAAAATGAAGGGACAAATATATCCAACTTCCTTTGTCGGAACCTTGCATGCAACCTCCCCACATATCCTCCCCGGAGATGTTAGAGGTCGGTCCCCTACTCCGAAAAAAGACTTTTTCAGTAAGCCCTATTTAGTAATATAAAAGGTTAAAGATATATTAGTTTTAAATTATTTGCTAACTAACTTAATATTTGGCAAAAACAAGATTTTATTGACAAAATTGCGCCTTCTATCGTAGCAAAAATTGATTATATACAATTACTTAATGTCTAATAGCTTATGAGCAGAATTATTGTGATTACTTCTGGTAAAGGTGGAGTAGGAAAAACTACTTGTACAGCAAATTTGGGGATGGCCTTAGCTCAAAAAGGCCACCAAGTCGCAGTAATTGATGCAGATTTCGGCTTGAGAAATTTGGACTTACTTCTAGGTTTAGAAAATAGAATTGTCTATACAGCAGTAGAAGTTTTAGCAGGAGAATGCCGCTTGGAACAGGCAATAGTTAGAGATAAGCGAGAATCTCGTTTATCCCTTCTCCCCGCTGCCCAAAACCGTTTGAAAGAATCAGTTACTCCTCAACAAATGCAGGAGTTAATAGAGATGTTAATACCAAAATATGAATATATTTTGATAGACTCTCCTGCTGGAATTGAACAGGGTTTTCAGAATGCAATTGCACCAGCCCAAGAAGCTATAATTATTACAACCCCAGAAATATCTTCAGTCCGTGATGCAGACCGAGTAATTGGACTTCTAGAAGCACATAATCTCAAAAATATTCATCTAATAGTTAATAGGATTAAACCCCAGATGGTAAAAGCTGATGAAATGATGTCTGTACAAGATGTAGAGGAAATACTCGCTATCCCACTGATGGGAATTATTCCAGATGACGAAAAAGTAATTGTATCTACTAACCGAGGAGAACCTGTAGTATTAATGGAAAATCTTTCTCAGGCCGGCTTAGAATTTAATAACATTGCTCGTCGTTTAGATGGAGAAAAAGTAGATTTTATAGACCTGAACCCCCCACCAGAAAACTTTTTTACTTGGTTGCGCAAAATATTGTTATATAAAATTATTTGATCCTGGGAAATCTTACCTCAATCTACCTCATAAATTAACTATCTTAGTTTAAGCTAATGCTAAACGAAATTATAGAAAAACTTTTTTCTAGAAATACCCCTAAGAGTCGTGAAGAGGTTAAGCGTCGTTTAAAGTTGGTTATTGCACACGACCGCGCCGATCTTAATCCAGAAGTAATTCAAGCAATGAGAAAAGAAATTCTAGAAGTAGTATCTCGCTATGTTGAAATAGATGATAGCGATTCAGAATTTGTATTAGAAAATAATCAAAGAGTTACAAGTTTAGTGGCCAACTTACCTATTCGACGTATTAAGGCCCAACCCATTCAAAATGAGAAAGATTAAATCCAGGAATTCGAGAAATATTCCTGATTACTTTTTCTCCTCTCCCTAGAAAGAGAAAATCCCGGACCGTTGTGGGGAAGGTTGTTAATCGAAGATCATACACAAAATTCGTGGGCAAATTATAAATTAATATCATCCTGGATGAACGCTTCGATGATACTCTAAAAAATGACCGGAAAATTGGGTTTCAACCCTAGCCCTTTTAGGGATGATGAACGGCAACTAAGGTTTTTCTTAATAATTTGAATGTCCCATATTTGTCCGGGAAAAGCGGAAAGTTAATGGAAACCTCACCAATTTCGGATCAGTCAATCATTACAGATAGGTAGAATGGTAACCACGGCAGAAAAAACAAACGTAGGATATATTACTCAAATTATCGGTCCAGTAGTAGATGCCAAGTTTCCTAGTGGAAATCTTCCAGAAATCTACAACTCCTTAACAATTAAAGGTAAAAATGAAGCCGGACAAGAGATTTCCGTGACCTGTGAAGTACAACAACTTCTAGGGGACAACCAAGTCCGAGCTGTGGCAATGAGTGCTACAGATGGCCTGGTGCGTGGCATGGAAGTAGTAGATACCCGTGCTGCAATTAGTGTACCTGTAGGAACTGCCACCCTTGGTAGAATATTTAATGTTGTCGGTGAACCTGTAGATGAATTAGGTCCAGTTAAAACAGAGGACAAATTTCCCATTCATCGCGCAGCTCCTAAACTTGTGGAGCTAGAAACTAAGCCTTCCGTATTTGAAACAGGCATTAAAGTTGTAGACCTACTTGCCCCTTATCGTCGTGGTGGAAAAATTGGTCTATTTGGTGGTGCGGGTGTAGGTAAAACCGTTATCATCATGGAATTAATTAACAACATCGCTAAAGCTCATGGTGGAGTATCGGTTTTTGGTGGTGTGGGAGAGCGAACTCGTGAAGGTAATGACCTTTACAATGAGATGATTGAGTCCAAAGTTATTAACCCAGAAAACCTTACTGAATCTAAAGTAGCTTTGGTTTATGGCCAGATGAATGAACCACCAGGAGCTAGGATGCGTGTTGGTCTTTCAGCGTTGACAATGGCAGAATATTTCCGGGATGTTAGTAAGCAAGACGTACTGCTATTCATTGATAATATTTTCCGATTTGTACAAGCTGGTTCTGAAGTATCTGCTCTTTTAGGCAGAATGCCCTCTGCTGTGGGATATCAGCCTACTCTTGGTACAGAGATGGGTGAGTTGCAAGAACGCATTACATCCACAAAAGAAGGTTCAATTACTTCTATTCAAGCTGTCTATGTACCTGCGGATGACTTGACAGACCCTGCACCTGCTACCACTTTTGCTCACCTGGATGCTACTACAGTGTTATCAAGGGGCCTTGCTTCTAAGGGTATTTACCCAGCCGTTGACCCCTTAGATTCTACGTCCACTATGTTACAACCAAATGTAGTTGGTGATGAACACTATGGTGTTGCTCGTTCAGTACAATCTACTCTACAAAGGTATAAGGAACTTCAAGATATTATCGCTATTCTTGGTTTAGATGAATTATCGGAAGATGACCGTCTGCTTGTAGCTCGCGCTCGTAAGATTGAGCGGTTTTTATCACAGCCATTCTTTGTAGCAGAAGTGTTTACTGGTTCTCCTGGTCAATATGTGAAGCTAGAAGATACTATGAAAGGCTTTAAAATGATTTTATCCGGTGAACTCGACGATTTACCAGAGCAGGCTTTCTATATGGTAGGTGGTATTGACCAAGTAATTGCCAAAGCTGAAAAACTTAAAGCAGAAGCATAGTCATATTAATATTTATTCTGTTTGTTGTCAGCCAGCAAATAAATATTGACAGTTGACTTGTTGGTTTTCAGTCCAGAGAACAACAGTCAACTGAAAGATAAAAAATAATAACAAATAATTGACAAATGACATTAACTGTGCGTGTAATAGCTCCCGACAAAACAATTTGGGACTCAGAAGCTAAAGAAATAATTCTACCTAGTACAACAGGTCAATTGGGAATTTTAGGTGGACACGCTCCACTTTTAACTGCTCTGGATATAGGTGTAATGCGAGTTCGTGCTGAAAATGATTGGATAGCGATCGCTCTGATGGGTGGTTTTGCTGAAGTAGAAGAAGATGAAGTAAATATACTTGTTAATGGTGCTGAAAGAGGAGATAGTATTGACAAAGAAGCAGCTCGTTTAGCTTATGAGGAAGCAGATCAACGTATGCAAACAGCTGAAAATGGTGATAATCTTCAAGAAAAAATTCAAGCCAAACAAAATTTAAAGCGAACCAGAGCAAGGTTCCAAGCTACTGGTGGAATGGTCAACTAAAGCCCTACTTCTATTAACAGGGACTGTATTTGTTCCCAGGTCAGTCCCTGTTTAATATAAATAGGTGCTTTTGGACTGTAGGGACTAGCAACTATATCAACGCTGACAATTCTAGCTGTTTCCGGCAAGACAGGCACATCTGGGTTAAAAGCAGTAGGCCTCATCAGAGAACTAGAAAAACCTTTAAATATAGCTATTTCATCTAGTTGTTCATCAATTACTATCTTGACTATTAATACTTGATTTGGTTGTTTAATTGTGTACTGTTCCAAACGATGAGCAATATTGTTCTTATTATTCATTGTTTGTAGTTAAAATACTCTGTTAACAATTTAGTATTTACCCTAAAGATACAAAATATTGAATTAATTTAATCCTAATATTTACTATTAATTTCCTGTAGCAGATCGTCCTTGTCTCTGTAATTTAACCAAAATAAAATAGGAAAGAAAAATTATATAAATTACTAATCCAAAAAATCCCAAAAAACCTATAAATTCTTGAGGCCAATCTGGGTGGAGAATTTGTTTAAATAGCCAAGGTGGATTTAACCAAACATTACAAAAAGGATCACTTAGTAATGCATTGCGGGATTTAAAAGCACAAGCTAAAAAAGGAATTTGAAATATTGCTCCGAGAAGATTATAAGTAGTACAAGCCCAACGCCAAGAAGTGAAGCTGGCCTTGAGGGGAGAATTTCGTAATTCTCTGATTTCCTCATTCAAATCTACCCAAAACCACAAAGCTACAGGAACTAAAAATCGAGCTATTAATGATGTGAAAAAACTGATAGGTACTGCTGCAATCATTAAGTAAACTGTGATTGCTAATAAACTAGCAACTCGCCAATAAATAATCAACAAATGTTGAATAGCTTCAGATTTTTTGACAAAAGCCCAAATTAATAGAAATAGAGGCATTACTATAGCAAATAACACCGCTAATCTATAGTCCATCCAGACAAAAATGTCTAATCCAGATACAATAGCTAGGGGGAATAAATTCAACATAAATAATAATTCTATACTTAATCAGCTATTTAATTTAAAATAGCAGTAAGTTGTAACGATGCAAAAACTAGAAACAAACCTTTACACTATTACCCATTAATTAACCCTCCAAACCTATTTTCAAAAACATGAATAAAGCAGGATGTCTATATAGCAGTCCTAAATTGGTTGTGATAATTTTTATAATAGTTAATTGGGGCTGAAAACCTTGAAAACTCTAACTACTGAATATTAACTAACAGAAAAATATTACAAATCAAACAGAGTTTCTATGGTAAGCAACTGAGTTACTGAGTTCAGGACTTCAATTGCTTACCTGTTGAAAAAATATTCAATCAACTACATTCTGATATAGCCTATTCAATTAGTTGATTCTAGTTATCATATACTCGACACTCAGCAGCATCAGGATTATTATCACAATAATTTTCAAAGGAACTTTTATTAGACTGTTTTTCTTTTTGATGAGAAGCTTCAGCTTGAAGTTCTTCCACTACATCCCAAGCTGCCGCACATTCTTTAGAGTTAGCACCAGAAGTATCACAAGCTTGGCGAGCTATATCACGTTCTTGTTGAATTCTTTCATCAATGGTATTATTAGTCATAGTTTTTTAACTTTGATTTACTACAGTACTTTAGGTCTAATTCATAACTAACTAAATTAGAACACTAGAACTAAGGAATGGGAATTCAAAAATAGACAAAAAAATCAGCTACAATAAAAATCCCTAATTCCTAACTACAATTATATTAGGTTTTTAGGGAGCCTTCACTAAATGATCTTTATCTTTTAAGATTTACCAATTAAGAATCAAAACATTAGACTCATAAATGTCTAGGATGTTAAATAATACTTAATTAATATCATAACATAGCTAAAATAATGATTGGTTGAATAAGTAAAAATTATTTAATAAAATCAAAAATAAAAATTATAGTAAATCTACATGTAGCTCCATAGGTAAGTTCCTATTCGCAACTATGTTAAATGAAAGATTAATATTAGAAATATAATTTATAAGGAGAATTAAACAGATGCGTTGGTCAAACTCTTTGTCCACTCGTCCTTCATTGGAAGCAGCAGTAAAGGAAGTAGTAGAAAAAAGTTTAAAGTCATTAGGGACTAGTACAGCAGATTTAGGACTGGTATTTATCTCATCAGCTTTTACCAGTGAGTATTCACGGCTGATGCCTCTACTAAAAGAACATTTACCAGAAACTATTATAATAGGCTGCAGTGGTGGTGGTATTGTGGGTATGAATGATGAGTGGAAACCAGAAGAAATAGAACAACAAACTGCTATTAGCCTCAGTTTGGCACATTTGCCAGAAGTAGCAATAAAGGCTTTTCATATATCAGCAGAAGAGCTGCCAGATTTAGATAGTTCTCCAGATCGCTGGTGTAATCTTATTGGAGTACCTACTGTAGACGAACCTCAATTTATTATATTTGCCGATTCTTTTTCTGCTAGGATAAATGACTTACTTCAAGGACTAGATTATGCTTACCCTAATTCTTCTAAGGTGGGAGGATTGACTAGTAGTGGAATAAATGGTCAAAATGCCGGACTCTTTTGTGAGAATTCTCTATATCAAGAAGGAGCTATAGGTGTTTCTCTATCTGGCAAGATAATCTTGGAAACAATAGTAGCTCAAGGTTGTCGCCCTATTGGCCAACCTTATCGGGTTACAGAAGGAGAACGTAATATAGTTTTAAAACTTGAAGAGTTAGTTCGTTCCGATCAGATACTTAGTGATGGCGTTAAACAATCTCCATTAGAAGCACTACAAAAGTTAGTACAAAATCTCGACGTAAAAGACCGCAAGCTAGCTGAAAATTCTCTGTTTGTAGGTATAGTCAGGGATGAATTTAAAGAAAACTTAGAACAGGGAGACTTTTTAATCCGTAATTTAATTGGGGTAGATCCTAAAGCAGGAGCGATCGCTATAGGAGATAGAGTTAGGACTGGCCAAAGAATTCAATTTCATTTACGGGATGCCCATACTTCAGCAGAAGATTTAGAAATTTTGCTACAACGTTATCAAAAAGAGGTTGGCTTAGAAGTTACAGCTACAAACAATGCTACTGCTTTAATGTTCTCTTGCTTAGGACGTGGGGAGGTACTATATGGTAAACCTAATTTTGATTCTAGGTTATTTAGTAGTTATTTGAATATCCCTATCAGTGGGTTTTTCTGTAATGGGGAAATTGGCCCTGTAGGTGGTAGTACCTTTTTACATGGTTATACCTCTGTATTTGCCATTTGCCGTCAACCCTCTTGAAGAAGTTATAAATTTAATAATAGATGATTAACACTCAAAAGCCCATTTGCCGTCAACCTTCTTTAATTGTTGAACCTTTCATGAAACTTTATTATACTTCTTGTAAAAGTTAAAAATAGATAATGAAGAAAGGAAAAAAATGTAAGTATTCAAAAAAGTTGATGTTGATAATATAGGGCATTAAATAAGATTGATATTTTTGACAACTACATAGTTTTTACTACGGTTAATCCCTGGATGCTGAATACCTATAACTGTAGGTTGAATAATTTACTTAGGAAAGAAGTAATGTGGCATTATTATCAATACTATTAGTTGCATTAAAACTTTGAAAATATCGTCGGACGTTGGGTGGAAAATCAGGAAAGTCTAACACAGCATCCCCACTGGCAATATCAGCCCAAAAATAACGTAGACTAGGAGCAAGTTGGGCCGCAAATTCTGGGGATAAATTTAAAGGAGGGTTAGTCAAAAGTTTATACATATAATGAAAAGAGCGATCGCCGAGCCAGTTCCGAGAAACATCACTTAGATTAGGTAAATCAGTCAAAGAACTAATGCGATAACTCTCAATTTTTAAAGATTGTTGGCCATTGGCATCAGTAATAAAATCCATTATGCGATAAGGATGAGGATAAGTAACTAAAGAACCAGTTGTTATTTCATAAATTCCTTGATATTCAGCAACATCCTGAACATGAAGATGGCCAGTAAATATAAGCTTAACACCTGCAGATTGGAGAATATCTAACAAGACTAACCTATTTTCTAACATATAACGACGACCAAGAAAGTGATTAGATTGGTCTGGAAAATGTTCAATTACATTATGATGTAACATAACTATTACTAATTTCTCTTCAGCAATAGTTAAAACCTGTCGCAACCAATCTAATTGTTCTGCCTCTAAACCACCAATATATTTTTGTTTTCCTGAAGCATCAAATTGATTAGAATTTAACCCAATTATCTGCACTCCAGGCAATACTTGTTTGCTATAATATAATCTTTGCTGATAATCATATCCACAATGATGATAATAACTAGGAAAATCTGCTAAGCCAATAGAATAATCATTGGCAAATTTTACAGGTACATCATGATTACCAGGAACTACATATACAGGATAGGGAAGTACAGCTAATCTTTTACTTAACCAAGCATGATTTTCTGGTTCACCATCTTGAGTTAAGTCTCCAGGTATTAGTAAAAAATCAATATCTAACTCACTTAAATGTTCTATTACCAATTCCAAAGCAGGAATACTAACTTCGACTAAATGAAAACGATGTGTTTGTTCAGAAATGGTATGAGGAAGAGCAATATGTAAGTCACTAACAATAGCAAATTTAAAGTTTAAGGTCATGGAAAAAGTCCTCCGGAAGTTAGACTAAATCGATTGTTAATTATTTCTCTGAATTTCTATTTTATTTCAAAATCAGCGTTCAATAAATATATGGCCACACTCTACATTAGAGTCAAGATTTAACTGATGTCTTCTGACTTCTTAATTTTGACTTCTGCTATAGTTGACGTTCAGGGATGATAACATTAATATTAGATATAGAAACAATAAGGCAATCTGTAGACTCTAGGTAAAAGCAATGCCAGAAGCCGAAATTCCTGAAAACGAGAACTTACCAGAAATAAATGATCCAGTAAATCATCAAAAATTGGAGCTAAAAAATGAAGTTGAAAAAATTAGACAACCTTTAGCCCCTGAAGCACATAAATCTATTCCAGAAGATGATAATTGGGAAACTACTGTTAATTCTCCTGATTCTATTAGTGTAAATTCAATTCCAATTTTAGAAACAACTTCAGCAACACCAGAAGATTTAATATTAACTGCTCAGGATCAAACCAAAAGAAACTTCCAGGAAGTACCAGAACTTGAAGTCGTTTTCACAAAAAACCCTACCGAGGAACTAGAATCTGCAAATCTGATGGAAGCATTACATGATTGTAACCGGGAACTGGTAAATCGAGTTACAGAATTAGAAACGGCCTTAGAAGAATGTCAGCAAACTCTAGGAAACCAGGAAAAGTTGCTAAAAGAAAGAACTAGAGAATTAGCAACAACTCAACAACAGATAACTAGTTTATTCTACAAACTAGAATTGTGTAGTCAAGTTATTCAGCGCCAGGAAGTTTTAATGGAGTCTCTAACAGATAAGTGGGAAAAGAGTGAACAAAATCAAGCACAAATGGAAAGAGAATGTTCCTTAACTAAACAATCTTATAATCAACAAAGTTATTATCTTAAAGAATCAGAAAGAAGTTGCGAAGAATTGCGCTCAAGACTATACCGCCAACAACAACAAACTCTTAAGTTTAAAGCAGCTTTGGAAAGATGTTTAGAAATCCCAGAAATAATGGACAGGGTAAGTCAAGTAGTAGAAAAAAATACAGATCCATCTTTAGTTAAGATATCTCAAGTAAGTTCTAAATCTACACCTTCAAAACAAGAGAATCCTTTTATTCTGACTAACACGAAAATATTACCTTTGGTTAATTCGGAACCAGTTAAGACATGGTCTCCACAAACAAAAAATCAACAAAAAGAAACAACTGTTACCAAGATTAATTTGGGTAATAAGTTAGATTTACCTCAGGGTTTGACAATACCCCAAAAATTATCATCATTAGAAGAAAATAATCCTGATAATGTTTCTTCTGGAGGGGCCAGCGAAAGTAAATCAAATACTAGTTTAACATCATTTAGTAGAATGGATGAAGCTTTAGATTATAAACTTGTAGAAGCAGCATCGCAAAAAAGTATTTTAGAAGATACAGAAGCAGCAGAATATGTAGTTATAGAAGATAATTTAATTGAAGAGCAAGGTCAATCTCAGGATATAGAAGGATTAGAAAAAAATAAGGTTATAGAAGAAATTGAAAAAAGGGATACTTTAGCAGAAGAAGCAAAGACAGTTATTCAACATGAACGAATATCATGGAATATATCTACAGGAAAGTGGAATGTTTGTGAATATAAACCTGAAACAGAAACAGAAACAGAAATAAATCCAGAAAGAAATGCAGAAGACTTTTCTGAAATTTCAGAGCAAGTACAGCAAGATGCTGAACAAACAACACCACTAAGTAGTAAGTTACATTTACCAACTTGGAATCTACCTGTATTCGAGTCTGAATCTTCAGAAGAAGATGTAGTATCAGAAGTTCCACAAAAACAGGAATTTTCATTAGGAGCAATAGATTTGCCTAGTTTTCCCAAAATTCCTATTGACGATGAAGCATCAGTAGTAAATAGTTAAGATATTAGTTAACTTGAGTAAACAGTTCTCCTAAAAAATTATTTACTTTAAAGACTGAAAATATTACAGGAATTGCTTTACAACACTTATAGTTCTTTCGAGATACTTTCTAATATTGAGACCGCTGTAAGCCTTAGCTAGCTAATAGTTATTCCCAGAACTTCTTACCGAAAAATTGGGTTTAAAGACTCGTCCTTCTAGGGCGACTTTTTAGTTAATTTTTTCCCACAGGTTATGTTATCGTGGTTTTTAGTTCACGGGAAATATATTAGTCACGGGATGGGCATACCGAGACAAAAAACGGACGGGTCGGCCAGTGTAAGACTTACTGCCAAAGTAGCGGCAGCCCGTGAAACCTAAACCCGCATCGGAGCTACGGCTCGGTAGGAAACCCAGTGCCTTTAGGCCGGGGAGGATGTTAATATATAGTTAGTTACGGCTTGCTAAAAAAGTATTTTTCAGGAATAGGGAACCCACCCCTAACATCTCCCAGGATGAGAGGTAGGGAATTGGTAGAGGAGGTAGTCGGATATATTTATCCCTTGATTTTTCTGCCATGGGAGCGCCCAAAATACTAACTTTTTGAGCTCTCAAGACCGAAAATTAGACACTTTTTTTCGAGTTTAAAAATAGCTAAAACCTTTATTTTTCAAAACTTTGTTGATTTAATCAAGCAAACTCTAGTTGAATTTAATATCTTAATATTTTCTTTATAAATTAGCTTCCATTCATGTATTTGCGTTTAGAGTATTTATTAAAGTTTGATTAATATTATCTTGCCCCCGCTGCAATTGCAGAATTAGCCATGTTTGCTAAAGTTTCTCCTTCAATTTCTGGGCTTTGACCAACGCCTTTTAAAGAAATACGGTAAAACACTCCTTTATACTCCCAGCCAATAATTGGAGGCGCACAAGATGCACCACAAGTTAAGGGTCTAAAATATCCTTTAATGTTTTGTACTAAACTTAACTCTCTACTAAATTCATCTTCTAAAGGTTGGCTTCCCTTTTCAGCACTGATATAACCAATTGAACAAGCATTACCAGTACAATTAGGTGTAAAAGCTAAAGTAATTTCATAACTATTACTTGTACCTTTACCCTCGATATAAATTTTTCTATCTGTACCTGTAATTAATAGTTCGCTAGGCAGCAAAATTGGTAATTGAGTTTGTTCTTTTATTTTCGGCAAAATTTCCTGAAATTCTACTGCAACTGGTGTGGGCTTTTGAGCCACTAACTCATTACTGAGAAAACTAAATTTTTGATGATTAAATACTTTGACTATTGGTTGTGAACAGCCAAAAAATAATATTAGACTGCTGAGTAAGAATGTGCTTTTCAGATAAAAAACGATAAACATAATTAAAATCCTACCAAAACATTAAATTGAATAATATAGGGGTTTTTGATATTGTAAATAGCCATGGCAAAAGCTAGATAAAAATAAATAAAAAAAGCATCAGTATTTTGCCGTCAGCTATCATCCTAAATCTGCCCATCAAAAGACACTTTGATAAATACTCTTTCAGTCTATACCTATCTACTCTGAACACTATACTTTTAATTTGCCCTAAAGGATATTCTAGAAACAAGATTTAGTATTAGCTATTGCTTTTGGTGCGCGATAACAGCTTTCTTAATTGAGTCAAAATTAACCCGGCTATAAAGTCTCTTGATAGAGTTTTATTACTGAGAACTAAATGCTTACAAAAAAGCGAGTATATAAATGCTAATTACTATATTTATCCACAAACTAAAAAATTACTTACGTTTAGCAGCGGCTTTTTCTTTTTCCTTCTGTTTTTTCTTGGCAGCTTTTGCAGCTTTTTTTGCAGCTTTTTCAGCAGCTATTTTGGCTAACCTTTTTGCTTCTCTATCTTCTTCAAGTTTATCTAGATAGTAATGGTAGTCTCCCAAATAAATCTGAAATTCACCATCTTTAATTTCCACAATTTTGTTAGCAACTTTAGATATAAAATAACGGTCATGGGAAACAATAATTACAGTCCCATCATAATTTTGTAATGCTGATTCCAACATTTCCTTTGCTGGAATATCTAAATGATTTGTCGGCTCATCTAATAACATAAAATTTCCTGGCTTAAGCAGCATTTTTGCTAAAGCTAAACGTGCTTTTTCTCCACCACTCAAAGCAGCTACTTTTTTAAATACCGTATCACCACTAAACAAGAAATTACCAAGTAAAGTTCTTACTTCCTCATTTTTC
>JAKQYG010000500.1 GCA_023356515.1 Trichodesmium sp. MAG_R04
TCAGATTATTTGATGTTAAATCTACTTTCAGATGTTTTTCTAGATACTTTTACTTGGTCTGGTGGGAATACTTCTTTAGAGGCGATCGCTTGTAATTTACCTATAGTAACTTGTCCTGGAAAATTTATGCGTAGTCGTCATGCAGATAGTTTCTTAAAAATGTTGGGAGTGACAGATACTATTGCTAAAGATGAAGCAGAATATATTAATATTGCTGTTAAATTAGGTTTAGAAACTCCTTGGCGAAATGACATTTCTCAGAGGATGAGTTTACGTCATAATTATCTATTTGATGACCAAACTTGTGTCAATGCCTTAGAGGCTGTGATTTGTCTCATGGTTCGGCGTTTAGCATAATGAGCTACACCCCTATTTCTTTTTAAAAAGCCTCTAAAATTATCTAAAAACAAAATGCAATCACCAAGTGCAATCACTAGATGCAATCGCCTAAAACAAGTTATAGCAATAAATATAGACAAAAGTAAACTACAATCACTGATTAATATAAAATAGATTAAGGATAAAATGGGCTGATACTGTGTTACAATTTTTAATAAAAATATATTATAGCACTCGAAGCAAAGGTTAGGACATTACTAAATGCTGAAATTCAGTCAGGGATTACTTCTGACTTCTTACTTACCCGTAGTGCTATACTTCGACTGCTATAATTATAGGTTGACAATTTGTATACTTATAGTTAGGATGAGATGGATAAAATCACAATCCAAACTTCCCAAACCTCACATGGGAGATGGACTTATTTAGAAAAATAGAAATATGAAGATTGCATTAGTTACTGGAGCTTCAAGAGGTTTAGGTTTAGAGTGGTGTAGACAATTAAATTCCTTAGGTTATAAAGTAATACTGACAGCACGGGATATTGAAAAAGCTCAGGAATCAGTTAATAAATTGATTTCTGAAGGTATCAATAATCTATTTCCATATAAGTTAGATGTTGCTAATCTCGATCAGATAACTGATTTAGCAGGTTGGATAAAAAAGTTATTTGGTAGACTTGATTTGCTCATAAACAATGCAGGGATAAACTCTGCAACACGGGCAAAAGGTAATAGTGAACTACAGCAAAAGAACTTTTCATTGGATAGATTGGAAACCAATGAAATTTTAAATATGCTGAATATTAACGCTATTGCACCCATTATGGTTTCTCGTGGGCTTAAAAATGTTTTAATTAAAGGCGATAACCCTAAAATTATAAATATCGGTTCTTGGCTAGGCTCAATCACCTTGAAAAATAACGGTGGGAATTATAGTTATGCAGTGAGTAAATCGGCTCTTAATATGATGAATAGGGCACTTGCATTTGACCTGAAAAATTTAGGTATTACCACTGTTGTCGTAAACCCAGGATGGGTACAAACGAATATGGGAGGTTCTAAAGCAATGTTTACTCCTCAAGAGGCAGTAAACAATATTATATTAAATGTGATTAATGAAATTCAACTAGAGCATACTGGAAGCTTCTTGAACTATACAGGTCAAGTTCATCCTTGGTAAAAATTTATAATTGGACCGTCTCAATGTTTTGGGGTGATCCATTTTAATTATCTAAAATCTTTACGAATGGAAAAGGTGTTATCCCACATTCCGCACTTCTTAACATTAACTTATCGGGTAAAGAACAGTTTGTGAATGTCGACTAAAAAGGCTGCCCCCAAAATTTCCATAATTTTCTATTGAAAGGCGATCGCTACTTCTCAATTAATTCTGATTCTAGGTTTTGTCGTAATTTTCTCTCAATAGGAACGTTAAAATAAAAAGCAGACACCACTCCAACTTCAATCTGATATTTTCTATAATGTATAGAAGTAAAGGTAAATTATTATCAATTACAAAATATATACAATGTGAATAAATAAAAATTAAGTAGGAAAAAATAAAATTTTTCTCACCTAGACTTGACATAATATAAAAAATGTGACAAATTCAAACATTTATATTATCTACTACCATAATCTGTTAGTTAATAATTATGTAGATAACTAGCTAGATTTCATATTATATTTTTCATCCCTAATACTAGATTTATTGAAAAGGAACATCAGGCATCAGAAATAGAAGCAGACCTTACGGAAAACCTATTGTATGAACTGGCAAGAAAACTCAATAGACCTATCCGAGAAGACCGATTTTGGAACAGCGGTTCAAGGGTTTATACCATTTCTTTGTAACAATGCGCTTAATAATTCTTAGCTAGACCTGAATTTTACTGGTAGCTGTTATCTATTATTAAGCGCAACTTCATGGAGAAATGGTATTAAAAACCTTTTCTGAAGATATCTAATAATTAATTAAGAAACCCAATCAAAACAAATGACAACCAGAATTAATTCACTAAAGGAAAATTTCAATTTTGAATTACTAGATTACGAAATAGAACATCAAGGGCAAGCTGTGATAGACATTGCCGTTGATCTGGATTATCAAGAAGGTATTGGAGAGGAAAATCCTTTTGAATATCCTGATTTTATTCCTATTGCCGAGTTTATTGATAATTTTCTGGTTACTTATCCCAATGAAACTGATTTCTGGGAAATTCTCAATAAAAATCTCATCAGAACCTTGTTAACTGAACCAATTCCTACCCCTTATGGTGTGGAATATAATCTTGATGAAGTATTAGATTCTTTGACAATAGATATTCAAGTACAATCTGGTTCATCTGATTTTTCTATTCCCCGTGGTAGTAGAGTAGTTCAAACTGTAGATACTATTGAAGATCCAGAATTACTTCCAATTGTTTTCGGTACTGCTAGTGATGATATATTCAATAGCGCGTTTCCTCAAGATAGTCAATTTGAAGGAGCAAAACAAATATTATTTGTATCCGCTCAGTAAATTGGGGTAAGAAGAGAAAAAGTACAGGTAGTGTTGTAGAATAAGACCCATGACGCAAAAACTATCATCAGAGAAATTAATGGCCACATTACTGCAATCA
>JAKQYG010000501.1 GCA_023356515.1 Trichodesmium sp. MAG_R04
GTAAGAAAAACATTATCATTTTCTAAAAAATTAAGTAATCACATTGGAGCTATATGGAACTTCGTTCATCACTATAATAACACAATTTGTACTTGACCATTACTATGCAGGACTACCCAATATCTGGTGTGAAGAGATATAATGGAGCGGGGGGATTGTATCGAGAATCACATATAAAGATTTAGATGATCGCTTCATGTTCGCTGCGGCTGGACTCAAGAATTTCTACCTGATAACAGCATATTTTAAAGGTTAAATACACCATCTCCGTTTCCTATCCTATTTCCCCCCATATATTACACTATATCTCTACTTAATGGTCAGGCTAAATCTGGTTTAAAAGTAGGCTTATCCCATCGTTTAATCTTTTAATTTAGCAACGGCTGCAACAAGAAAAATACCCTCAGGACTTACGCAAATTCACCTTGAAAACTCAACATATAGGGGCGAATGGCATTCGCCCTTACTGGGTGTATTGTCCGTGGATAAGTCCTTACCCTCTCACACTAGGTGGATTTTATGATATGGACAGGACTTACGTAAAGGCACTACAAGTAGTGCAAATGTCTGAATTTATTGTCAATAATGTACTATACATGGCGGGACTCCCTAGGTCCTGATGGACTTTAAGCAATTTAACTTGTGTAGACAATAAAATTCTCATTTCTCAGTGATTTCATTTTAGGGGCAATGACTTAAGACGAATTTTTAATTAAACGTTGCTTCAAAAATTCAGGGCTATCTTGGTCTACTATTTGGCCTTTATCCAGTAAAAATGCTCCATCAGAATAATCCAACTCACTCAAACGATGAGTAACCCAGAGAGCAGTAATACCAAGCTTTTTCACCAAACTTTGCACTTGAATCACCAAATCTAATTGACTACCTGGATCTAGTAAAGCTGTAGGTTCATCCAAAAGTAAGATGTCACAGTTACGAGCAATAGCACCAGCAATAGCAATTCTTTGTTTTTGTCCCCCGCTCAAAGCATATACAGGTCGGCGTTGTAGTTCTAATAAATTTACAGCACTCAAGGCACCTTCTACCCGATTACGAATTTGGACTTGAGATAGTCTCTCTGCAACTAACCCAAAAGCAACATCTGCTCCTACTGTAGGCATAACAAGTTGATGGTCAGGATTTTGGAAAACAAAACCTATCTGTCCTTCAAAATGAATTGTTCCTGACTGAGGAGACAAAAGTTTTGCCAACAACCTTAATAAAGTTGATTTACCACTACCATTAGTACCCAAGAGCATCCAAAACTCTCCCTTGGGAACTTTCAGAGAACAAGATCGTAATACTTGACTGCCATTAGGCCAATTAAAGCAAATATCCTCTACTAGAATTGCTGGAAGAGTAAATTTATTAGTTTTATCCTTTGGCTTCATTCGGCTAGAGCTACAAAACCAGGTGGTCTTCCAGTAGCAGCAGCACCAGATTTTTGTGAAATCTGAACACCAGAAATTTCACTGATTACTACAGCAATCTTTTTCTCTGGCATTTTCTCACAAGTAAGTTCTAAAACTTGAGGACTTCCAGAGCGAATAGACTCAACAACTTGTTGATAAATAGCCTGGGCGTCCTGAGCGGACTTACGTTGTACTGAAAGTGTTATAGAGGTGTACTTTACAATAATGTCAATAGTGAACATTTTTTAATTAGTGAGTTTGAAAATTGATATCCTCCCCGGCCTCAAGGCACGGAGATAACTACCGAGCCTTAGCTACTCAACGAATTGACGTCTCAACCTTGGCGGTAATCTTGGGCTGACCTACACGCCCATTTAAAATCTCGGAAGGCCGTCCCACGACATACAAAAAATTTTGTGGATCTTTAATTTATGCCTTCAGAAAACAAGCTAATCCTTGAGCTAAAAAAGCTTCCCTTATTTTACTCCCAACTTAAAGAATTTTCGATAAACCTCTTCTTTTCTACAGCTATTTATTAGACTTGGCGGTTATTCAAAGCGATTTTAAGTTATACCAAGGAAAGTCACCCGCTTATAGGCTAGGTTTGTCCCTTGATTTTTCTGGCGTAGGAGCACCCAAAATACTAACTTTGTTTAGCTTTAAGGACCGAAAAGCAGGTAGTTTGTTTGACAAAAAAAGGCTAAGACCTTTATATGTCAACGCTTTAATCTTGAATCAGCAATCCCTAAATAGCTTTGGATTAGATATTATAACTTTTAAAGCATATGTGAATTTTGCAATTTATTAAGTAGTTTATATTGCCAATTGAGATTTCTACTAGCAAAATCTAAAATCTAACAGAAAAATGTCCTGAAAAACTCATTTTTTGGGTTGCCCTAAGAAAAAATTACCCTTATAATGAAAACTACGGTAACAAAATTAAACAATGTTTACAAAAGTTCTCATATTCTGCTCAAGTAGAACATAATTATTAATGATTGTGGAGAAAAACATTAGCCGTAGTTATCATAAATTATCTGGAGAATTTCATAATGACTGTAGCAGTTGGGCGTCCACAGTCGCAAAGAGGAGCATTCGATGTCCTCGATGACTGGCTCAAACGTGATCGCTTTGTATTTATTGGTTGGTCTGGTATACTCCTTTTTCCATGTGCTTTTCTGGCCATTGGGGGTTGGTTGACTGGCACTACTTTCGTATCTTCCTGGTATACCCATGGGTTAGCAAGTTCTTATCTAGAAGGCTGTAATTTTCTAACTGTTGCAGTTAGTAGCCCTGCTTATAGCATGGGACATTCCTTACTATTCCTGTGGGGTCCCGAAGCTCAATGGGACTTTGCCCGTTGGTGTCAAATCGGTGGCCTTTGGTCATTCATGGCCCTACACGGTGCATTTTCTCTCATTGGCTTCTGCCTACGTCAGATTGAAATTTCCCGTTTGGTTGGAATACGTCCTTATAATGCTATTGCCTTTACAGGACCAATTGCGGTATTTGTAAGTGTATTTTTAATGTACCCATTGGGTCAAT
>JAKQYG010000502.1 GCA_023356515.1 Trichodesmium sp. MAG_R04
TTATAGAACCCATTTGGCATCTTTTGTTAAAATGCAAAGTCTTCATAAAAGCCGTTTTAAGTAGTTTAACAACTATAGGGGTTCAAGAGATCAAAAATTCATGGAAAATGGCTGCCAGAATCACCAAACCAATATTGCTATTAAACTTGTAACTTATTAAATAGACCCCAAATGGGTTCTATAGAGAATCTGATCTAGTGTCAGGTAGATTCTGAAGATGGCACGAAACAGACCCTACGAAAACTTCAAGGTTAATATTTTTACCTCATATCCACAGAATCTCCTCTCATTCAATAATTACCATAGAAATTTGATTTTATCAGTATTTCTTGCCTTCGCTTGAAGCCGGAGGTACTAATAACTGATAAGTTAAATAACTTTTGGCTTTTGTTTTTTGACTTCAGTGCAGAGAATATTTAACGAGGTACTAAATATGTTATTGTTAATTATTAATTAATTTTGAACAACTTAAAGTTAGAAAAATAATGGGTAAACAGCGCGTACTCTCTGGAGTTCAACCAACTGGAAACCTTCATATTGGTAACTATTTAGGTGCAATTCGCAACTGGGTAGAAGGGCAAAAAGAATACGATAATTTTTTCTGTGTAGTAGATTTGCACGCTATCACAGTACCCCATAATCCCGTTACTCTAGCTACAGATACTTATACTATTGCCGCTTTATATTTGGCCTGCGGTATAGACCTAAACTATTCTACTATATTCGTTCAATCTCATATTCCTGCTCATAGTGAATTAGCATGGTTTCTCAACTGTATTACTCCCCTAAATTGGTTGACAGATATGATTCAATTTAAGGAAAAAGCAATTAAACAGGGAGAGAATGTAGGTACAGGTTTATTGGATTATCCAGTTTTAATGGCCGCAGATATTCTGCTTTATGATGCAGATAAAGTTCCGGTTGGAGAAGACCAAAAACAACATTTAGAACTTACCCGCGATATAGCAGTTAGGTTTAATCATCAATTTGGTCAGGGAAGAACTGTATTAAAATTACCAGATCCTTTGATTAGAAAAGAGGGTGCGCGGGTAATGAGCCTGACAGATGGTACTAGCAAAATGTCAAAATCTGACCCTTCAGAATTGAGTAGAATTAATCTATTAGATCCTCCAGATGTAATTACTAAAAAAATTAAACGTTGCAAAACAGATGCTGTTAAAGGTTTAGAATTTGATAATCCTGAACGACCTGAATGTAATAATTTATTGACTCTTTATGAATTATTTTCAGCTAAAACAAAGGAAGAGGTAATAACAGAATGTCAAGACCTTGGATGGGGTAAGTTTAAGCCTTTATTAACTGAGGCAACTATTGAGGCTTTAACACCAATTCAAACAAAATATCAAGCAGTAATGGATGATAAAGGTTATCTTAAGTCTGTTTTAGCTCAAGGAAAACAAAAAGCAGAAGCGATCGCTAATCAAACTCTAGAAAAAGTTAAAACAGCTTTAGGTTATTCTGTCTCAATAGGGAATGGGGAATAGGGCATATAAAAAAAATGCATTTGTTAATAACTCATAGCTGATAACTTCAGGCTAAATACTTACTGTTGATTAATAACTAACAGCAATTTTAATGATAGTTAATTTATCCAATAGTCATAATAAAAATTACAAACTTAACCATAGCTAAATAAGCAAATACGAATAAATGAATAGATTTCGCAATGCGGTTAAATCAGGAGAATTTTTAATCACTGCTGAAGTAGCACCACCCAAAGGAGCTGATCCTACTCACATGATTGAAATGGCTGAAACTCTCAAAGGTAGAGTTCATGCAGTTAATATTACTGATGGTAGTCGTGCCGTATTAAGAATGTCCTCATTAGCAGCTTCTATGATTTTGAAGAATGTGGGCATAGAACCAATATGTCAAGTAGCTTGTCGCGATCGCAACCGTATAGCTTTACAAGCTGACCTAATGGGAGCTTCAGCTTTAGGAGTTCACAATATTTTGGCCTTAACTGGAGACCCTGTAAAAGCAGGAGACCATGAAAAAGCCAGAAGTGTATTTGACATGGAGTCCATTCGTCTATTACAAATGATTGCTAAGTTAAACCAAGGCATGGACTGGAATGAAAAAGCTTTACCAGATGGATCGACAGATTTATTTGTAGGTGCTGCGGTAGACCCTCAGTCTCCTAGTTGGTCAGGATTAAAAAGACGATTTGAACTTAAATTATTAGCAGGGTCTCAATTTTTTCAAAGTCAATTAATTTCTGATTTTGATAAACTAGAAAAGTTTATGAATCAAATTGCAGTTGATAGTAATAAGCCAATTTTAGCTGGAATATTTTTACTAAAATCTGCAAAAAATGCTACATTTATTAATAAGTATGTACCCGGAGTTGATGTGCCAGAACATATTATTAGTCGTTTAGCAAATGCAGAAAAACCTTTACAAGAAGGAATAAAAATTGCTGCCGAACAAGTTCAAAGAGCAAGCAAAATTTGTCATGGAGTTCATCTCATGGCAGTCAAGAGAGAGGACTTAATTCCCAAAATATTAGATATGGCTGAAATTTCTTCAATTAGAGACTAAATCAAAAACATGATAACCCTTTAGGGACCTTGCATGGAACGTCCCTATTTTTAACTTTAGTATATTACCCCTGCTGAAAAAACTGCTTTAAGATTTCACTTGGTTTTCTATCCCAAGTATCAATATGTTCATAAATCAACCCATCTTGATTCAATTTATAAGTAGAGTAACCATTAAAAAAAATTTTAGCTTTCCAAGGAACCCTTAACACACCACGCACAGTCCAATTTGCCAAAATTATATCTTTTGCTGTTTGCTGAACATCATGTAAATCAAGATATAGTTCTGTAAAAAATAGTCGGCCATGAAAGCGCAAAGTCCAAAAAATAATTCGATAATTAAACTTCCACTTAAAAGTATTTACCGGGTCTTTAAAAAAAATATTTT
>JAKQYG010000503.1 GCA_023356515.1 Trichodesmium sp. MAG_R04
TAGTATTATATTTTTTCTTAGTCGTTATATGCACGAAGTTTTACCAGTAACTTGTCCTTCTCAAGATTTTGCAGATAGTCGCTTTACTATTAATGGTTGGATACGTCGCACTGATTAATTTTATAGCAATTTATATAATCCTTATTATAATTAATATTTTCCAGTCTTATTCTATTCCCATTCCTTAACTATTCATATCTATCCATTGATAAAACGAATTATGCTCAGTGAGAAATATAATCAAAGTTTGGTTAAATCAAAATCTGTGAAAATTGATAATTTTTTAAGTCTGGCAGAAAATAAAAAAATTATCGAATCTGTGATTAAACTAGAAGCATATTTTCAAAAAAGTACTACTAGCTTAGACTTAAATAACAGTGACTTTCGTAAATCAAAAGTATTATATTTCAGCACCTATTTCTAAAGCCAGAATTAGTAATCGAATTAAATTAGTTTTACCTCAAGTTTTGGTTAAATTTGGTTATCAATAATTTCCCATTGCTCAAATAGAAGCACAAGTAACAGCTTATAATCATGGTCATTATTATCAGAAACACAATGATAATGGAACTCCAGATGTTGCTAAAAGATAAATTACCTACGTTTATTATTTTTATCAACAACCTCAACAATTTTCTGGTGGAGAATTAGTTCTATATGATGAAAAAATAGATAATAATTATTTAAAGCTGGCAAATTAATTTAAGAAAATTGCAGTTCAAAATAACAGTATTATTTTTTTCTTAGTCGTTATATGCACGAAGTTTTACCAGTAACTTGTCCTTCTCAAGATTTTGCAGATAGTCGCTTTACTATTAATGGTTGGATACGCCGCACTGATTAATTTTATAGCAATTTATATAATCCTTATTATAATTAATATTTTCCAGTCTTATTCTATTCCCATTCCTTAACTATTCATATCTATCCATCGATAAAACGAATTATGCTCAGTGAGAAATATAATCAAAATTTGGTTAAATCAAAATCTGTGAAAATTGATAATTTTTTAAGTCTGGCAGAAAATAAAAAAATTATTGAATCTGTGATTAAACTAGTAGTTTTTTCCTAACGGGGTTGCAAGTAAGCTTAATGGTAAATATAGTAATAATTTGAGACAATAAATTGAATAATAATTCAATTTAAAAAGAATGGGATTTTGAATTTGGGAGGTAGCGATCGCCAATTCACTCTTATCCACTATCTGAGTTGATTATTTATTCATTTAAAAAGTTTTGGAAATAGTTAAAAATATGATAAAAAAGGGTTAGTAATTACAAATAAAAATTAATAAAAGTGAATATGTTAGGCTTTTATCAAGACCATCAGGACTTACGCAGGTAGGCTATACATAGCGTACTGTCAAAATGAAGTTGTCAATACTATAATTAGTTCTTTTCGGATAGATATTACTTTTAATATCTATTAAAATAAGGTTACAAAATATTAAATTTATTTGCTAAAAATGTTTGATCATTAGATAATTGCGAATAATTCAAAAGAATCATATTGCTTGTGCAATGGAGCGTGTGGAACTTCTTAAAAGATTTGCTTCTAAAATAAACAGCTCCGCTAACCCATGAGACTATAGTGAAGTTCGTCGAAATTGTCATGCGCTACATATAGTGTCTTTGCGTAAGTCCTGAAAATGTTAAGTTTGGATGAAAGTAATGCAAATTAAATCGCTTTTATTAAGATGTGCATTTGGTGTTCTATCAATTGCTAGCACTATAGTTCTTGGGAGTCATTCCAGTCAAGCTCAAGATTATTATTGTGGAACTAGTGATGGACTACCAACCACCATGTTCAAATCATCAGGAGCAGAACAAGGTATTCCTCTTATTCGTTGGAAAACCACCTTGGGTCAGGAATGGACTCCTAATGTTCGCTGTAAATCTGTAGCTCAAAGGTTTAATCGTTTTGATGGGGATAACTCACTAGAATTTTTAACCACTGGAACAGTAAATAATATGCCAGTTGTTTGTGCTATTTTTGGAGAAGGACAAGAATGCAGCAATCGATATAATTCTGATCGGGTTTTATTTACCCTACCTGTTGGTCGAGACCCTAATCAAGCTTTAGATACTTTGGTGGGATTTGACTCGGTGGTGGAAAATTAATTTTCTTTGGCTACTTATTAAAGTATTTCAGTTTATGCTAAAATTCTACTTTCTAAGTTGAGAAATTGCCAGATTATGACAAGTAGATTTTCACTAGCTAAATTTTTCAGTCTTTCTAGTAAACCCACTATTTCAATGCAGATGATGTGGGTAGGTCTCATCCTTACAGTTCTATTTATATTAATTGCTATTTTTGCTCCACTTTTAGAAAATTTAGGCTTACTTCAAGACCCTCAAGAATTTCTCAGTAACCCTATACATCAAACACCTTCTTTTGAACATTGGTTTGGTACAAGTCGTCAAGGTTATGATGTATTTTCTCGAACTTTATTTGGCGCACAAGTTGCTTGGCAAGTTGTCATTTTAGCTACGGCATTAAGTTTAATTATTGGTGTGCCGTTAGGAATGGTAAGTGGTTACCTTGGAGGCAGAATTGATAAAGTTTTAATATTTTTTATGGATACTGTTTATACTTTACCAGGATTATTGCTTTCTATCACTTTAGCTTTTGTAGTTGGAAAAGGAATATTAAATGCAGCGATCGCTCTGAGTATTGCTTATATTCCACAATATTATCGAGTAGTTCGTAATCATACAGTTAGTGTGAAAACGGAACTTTTTATTGAAGCGGCAAGAGCGATGGGTGCTAATACTTGGAGAGTTTTGACTCGTTATTTATTTTTAAATGTTATTCAGAGTGTACCTGTATTGTTTACTCTTAATGCTGCAGATGCAGTTTTAGTATTAGGAGGATTGGGGTTTTTAGGATTAGGGTTATCTCCTGAAACTGCTGAATGGGGAAATGATTTAAGATTAG
>JAKQYG010000504.1 GCA_023356515.1 Trichodesmium sp. MAG_R04
GAATAATATACGCTATGCACGAACTTGGTCTCACTCCAGATAGACCATTTAGGAAATGTGCCAGGGTAGTTGGAGACGTTCTGGGAAAATATCATCCACACGGCGACCAAGCTGTTTATGATGCTATGGTGCGGATGATTCAAAATTTTGCCACTCGTTATCCATTACTTGATGGCCACGGTAACTTTGGCTCTGTTGACAATGACCCTGCTGCCGCCATGCGTTATACAGAAAGTCGCTTGGCATCAATTGGCAATGAGGGTTTACTGACCCAAATTGGTGAAGCTATAGTTGACTTTACCAACAACTTTGATGGTTCTCAACAAGAACCCAAAGTATTACCAGCACAACTACCATTTTTATTGCTAAATGGTTCTTCTGGAATTGCTGTAGGAATGGCGACTAATGTTCCACCACATAATTTAGGTGAGGTCGTAGATGGCCTCATTGCTTTAATTGATAATCCTAATATTTCCGATCAAAAATTATTTCAATTAATTCCTGGGCCTGACTTTCCTACTGGAGGGGAAATTGTCAGCACAGATGGAATTATTGATACTTATACTAAGGGTCGAGGTAGCATCCCCATCAGGGGTGTGGCAACTATTGAGCAAGTGCCCACAGGTCGTGGACGACGCACAAAAACAGCTATTGTGGTCACAGAATTGCCTTTCCAAGTTAATAAAGCAGGTTGGATTGAAAAAACAGCAGAGTTAGTTAATGTTGGCAAGATAGAAGGTATTGCTGATTTGCGGGATGAAAGCGATCGCTCTGGTATTAGAATTGTCATAGAACTAAAACGCGAAGCTGACCCTAGTGTTGTACTCCACCATCTTTATCAACATACTGACTTACTCTCTAAATTTGGTGCAATTATGCTAGCTTTGGTCGATGGACAACCACGACAATTATCCATACGAAGACTTTTACAAGAATTTCTTAGTTTTAGGGAACAAACTCTCATCCGTCACTATACCCATGAATTAGAAATAGCTCAAGCTAGATGTCATATTGTCGCCGGTTTGCTCATTGCTTTAACAGAATTGGATGCAATAATTGATATTCTCAGAAATGCGCCAGATGGCAGCACTGCTAAAGTTAGCTTTCAAGAAAGTTTGGGTTTAAGTGAAAATCAAGCTGATGCTATTCTAGCAATGCCAATGCGGAGACTAACTGGTTTGGAAAAACAAAAGCTAGAGGAAGAATATGAGCAACTAAAGGGGAAAATACAAGAGTTAGAAAATTTATTGAGCGATCGCCATCAATTTCTAAAAACCCTCAAAAAAGAATTGCGAACCCTAAAGCGTAAATATAACGACCCTAGACGTACTCGAATTATTGACAAAGTAGAATCAAAAAATGCAAATAATGTTGCACCTATTCCTCAGCAAAAAGGCCATCTAGAAACTGATAATAAAGAAACAGATAAACAAACCAAAGGTAGAGTTAGAAAATCAAGAAATAAAACAGTTGAATCCCAAATTTTGACTTTGGAAGCTGCTCCACCACCTATAGAAAAAGTTGTCATAGAATTTAGTCACCGAGGATATATTAGACGACTTCCTGCTAAAGGATTTGAGAAACATCAAATTGATAAAAAATCTTATATTACTATCGAAAATGGTGAGGATTTTACTACTAATATAATTGAGGCAACTACTGACAAAACTTTAGTATTATTCACTCGTGCTGGTAAAGCATATCCTCTGAAAGTAAATGATATTCCTTCTAGTTCTAACCGTTCGACAATACGAAATGAAAATAAAGGGGCCCCTTTAGTAACTTTACTACCCCCATCAGCAACAAAAGAAATTACCGATGCTCGTAGAGAAATTATTGTTGCTCAATTTATTTTAAATGAAGAACAGGAGAATAAAGACTTAATCATGTTGACTCAAAATGGCAAGATTAAACGTTTATCTTTGTCTGATTTAAGTGAGCTGACAAATCGTGGTGTAACAGTAATTAAACTTAAAGAAGGTGATGAATTACGTTATGTTAATTTGGCTAAAATTGGAGAACAAGTTGTTTTAGCAACTTCTGGTGGGCGATTATTAAGATTAGAAATAGATAACGAACAATTACCATTAATGGGGCGTACTGCTCAAGGTTCTCAAGCAACTAGGTTAAGGAAACAAGAAGAGTTAGTTGGTTGTGTGACTTTGGATAGAGGAAGTAATTTATTGTTAGTTTCTCAACACAGTTATGGTAAGCAAATTCCTGTTGCTGCTTTGCGAATAGCTAATCGTGGTGGTATTGGTCAAAATGTTTTTCAGTTTACCAGACAAGATGATACTTTGGCAGGAATAGTTGCTAGCGGTTCAGATATTCTGGTTCAGATGTTGACAACCAATGGTAGGATATTTGGAATAATTGCTAATAGGGCAAAAGTTTATAGACAAGATGATCACGGCGATCGCCTATTGAAGTTGGGTACAAAGGAAAGCATTATTAAAGTGGTTAGTTATAAAAATGAAGTACAGGGTAAATAGTGAAAATATTTTAGTGCAGGCATCTTGCCCAGGATAAGTGTACCCCATAACAACAGGAACTGCACTATCAGCATACAGCAAATTCCAAGTATATAAAGCACAGATATTAAAAATTCAATGTTCCCGGTGCGGGTATCTTGCCCGCATGGGTGTACTTGAGCAAGTAGGAAGCAATATCTCCGAGATTTAATCCTGATCTTTTGGAACTGTTGAACCAATTTTTTAAACCCTCAGCGGTGAATTTTTGAGCAACTATTTTGTCAAGAAAATAAACCCTATTTACTTGATTATGATCATCTGGGTACAAAAAAGATGCAAGTTCTTCCCAGTCTGACCATGATTGATTAGTGCTATTAAGTTTACTTAAATTATCGAATAAGCCTGGTTTATTATTATTAAACCATAGGTAAACATCAAGAAAATCTTGAATTTTA
>JAKQYG010000505.1 GCA_023356515.1 Trichodesmium sp. MAG_R04
TTGATTGCAGTAATGTGGCCATTAATTTCTCTGATGATAGTTTTTGCGTCATGGGTCTTATTCTACAACACTACCTGTACTTTTTCTCTTCTTACCCCAATTTACTGAGCGGATACAAATTATATATTTGTAGTCAAAACCGATTACGTAGTCCAGCCGCTGAAACAATATTCTCTGAATATCCAGATTTGGAGGTAGACTCGGCTGGATTGAGTCGAGGTGCTGAAATTCCTTTATGCAGCGAAGTTGTTCAATGGGCAGACATAATTTTTGTAATGGAAAAGTCTCATCAACGTAAACTTTCAAATAAGTTTCAGCCTTGGTTGAAAAACAAGCGAGTGATTTGCTTAGATATCAGAGATGAGTATGAATATATGCAGCCTGAACTGGTGGAATTATTAAAGAAAAAGGTGTTGCCGTTGTTAAAATAATACTATCCTCCTTTAGTGACACTCATCACCAGAATTACCCATCTACTTCACCATTTCTCGGCACAACTGCTCACCAATACAATACTTTCCGCCTCACTTAAACAAAACCGAAAAATCACCAGAATGAACTTACTTTTGTCACCACCATTACCAGAAAAAAGGGAGATGATAAAAGCATAGAGTTCAAACAAAGGAAAGCCAAAACCATGAAAAACCAAATCATTGTATCCATCGCTGCTATCCCTTTCGCTTTAGGTACTTTATTTGCTGGTACTACTGCTGCTAATGCTGCTGCTTTAATTGGTGAATTTCAATTTGCTGGTATGGGTGTGGCTGAATTTACACAAGATGAACTGAATTTTAATCCCAACCCAAGTAGTCTTTTTCTTAGTTCCTTTACTACAACAGGTAGTTTTGAGCAATTTGCTGGTATAAGCACAACTATCCACGGACCTATACAATTTGATACTTTATTAGAACCTAACAACACATTTATAGATTTTGGTGGTGGTAATAAATTTAGCTTAGAAGAAGCTTCTATAGGAGAAGTTATTCAGAGTGGAAAAAATGTTTCCTTAGATATAATCTTAGAGGGAATATTTGAGAGTGCAGAAGGCGATGAAAGTCAGGGTGCAGGTAATATAACACTTCAATTTAACGATACAACAGCAAGCGCAGTCTCACAACAACTTGAAGATGGTGAGAAACTTATGGCTCAATTCTCAGGTGCTTTGTTCTCCGAGACAGAAAAAGTACCAGAACCTACAACTACAGTGGGTTTATTAATAGTGGGTGCATTAGCTTCTTTTGTGTTACGCCAAACTAAGCAACACTAAAGAGAATAGGGTTTAAGTTGAAACTCCTATCCTATAAGTATAAGTATATATATGGTAAATTTAACAAAACTGTACCGAAGTGTCCTATTATCCACATATCTTGTCTATTAAATCATCACTCATCAGGCTCAAAAGTTTTACTTGATATGGTTTAAATTACTCACCATAAATATTCAACAATTTACCAGTTTCTTGTCTCAACTTTCGTCATTCATAAAGTATAAAGTTTCATTGAATGACTAACTTGATAAATTCCCCATTGAGGCTGCATTTGTACATCTTGAAATCCAACTGACTTTAACCATTGTCTGATATCTCCTTGAGAATAAACAGGAGAATAAGGTTCTCTAAAAAGTTTAGCCAACCATAAAACATGACGCAATCTTTGTTGATTTCCATCCAGAATCATTAATTGTCCTTGCCAAGTAAGTAGCCGATAAGCTTCTTTTAAAATAGCTAGAGAAATATGAGGTGGCGTTTCGTGCAGCAACATAGAAATAGTGATCACATCAAAACTAGAATCGGGAAAAGTTGTTGCTTCTGCTAACCCTTGTTTCCACTCAATATTAAGGGTTTGCTGTTTGGCTTTATCCTCAGCCATCACTAACATATAAGCAGATAAATCTAAGCCTATTACCTTCGCGCTATAAAAAGTTTTTTTGAGTTCAATTGTCATTGAACCTGTCCCACAACCTAAATCTAAAATGGTTTGAGGTTCACCCTTAATAGAATGAATTAAACCTTGACGTAACTGTTTTTCACCGAATAAAGTCGCCCAAGATGTTACAGCATCATAGGTTAAAGCAGCGACTGGATTAAGATAACCCTGATTAATGCCGTGAAAATTGACCGATGTATAGTAAGATGGATAAGTCAATCCTAAAGCTTGAAAGCGAGTGACTTCTTTGTCCCAGTCAATGGTTTGATACAATTTTAATTGTTGTGTATCTATCAGATATTTTATCAAAAAATTGGCTAAAAATCTCTGGATTTGAGAAAATAGAACTATCATCATTATCCTAGTCTTAAGCAAGCGAAAACTATGAACACATCAAAAAGTTTACAATGGGGACTCACCAGCATTAAAGTCATCTCTATCATTTTAATCTCAAG
This sequence comes from Trichodesmium sp. MAG_R04, assembly GCA_023356515.1. GTDB lineage: Bacteria > Cyanobacteriota > Cyanobacteriia > Cyanobacteriales > Microcoleaceae > Trichodesmium. The sequence continues at coordinate 2,381 of JAKQYG010000505.1, forward strand.
TGCCATCGTATGGGAACTTGCCAATCTTAACGTTTATTTGACTGATTGGCAAATCTCTCCTCATTTAAAATGGATTTTTTGGGTAGAACGTCCTGCTCTTTTGATTCATGGTATTGAGGCTATTATAGGAGGATATTATGCTTCTGTTCAAGGAAAACAGGCATTTCTTTATGGAGTCTATACGTTTTGGGTAGGATTTGTGGGTTTATTAGAATTAATTAATCCAGAAAAAGTATCTTAGTCATTAGCTTTAACCCTAATTGGTTTCGCCTCCCTCTACAAGGGCCGACATTAGTCAAAAGTCAAAAGTTAGAATAATGTTTGCATAACTTCCTCAATATTCCGAGAGAAAACTACTTGATTATACTTCTGTAACCTCTGAGACGCCTGAACTGAAGAAGAATATCTAGCCATTAAAGTTTGTTGTTGAATGTAAGTCATAAATGGACGACGCAAAGCCTCATATTTGCTAAAAGCTGCTTCTATAGCTGTTATATCATCCCACTGATTTTGCTTATTAATCTCAGCCACCAAAGTAGCGAT
>JAKQYG010000506.1 GCA_023356515.1 Trichodesmium sp. MAG_R04
GATAGAACAATATTAGTTTGGAATCTACAGAAAAAAACAATGGCAGATAGATTTTATAGCTATTCTGGTTCTCCTTATAGTCATCGCTATGGTGCTATTTTTTCAGTAGCTATTAGTCCGGATGGTAAAACGGTAGCAAGTGGAAGTGCTGACCAGACAATTAAAATTTGGAATCAACGTAATGGAGAACTGCTATACAAATTACATGAACATTTAGATAGGGTTTTTTGTGTGACCTACAGCAAAGTCAACAATATTTGTACAGAAAAAAATGATCATCAGATTTTTGCTAGTTGCAGTGCTGATGGCACTATCAAGATTTGGCAGGTAGGTTGCTGTCAAAGTCTGAGAACGTTGAGGGGACATTCAGGGGATGTTTATTCAATTGCTTTTAGTTTTGATGGTGAGATAATTGCTAGCGGAGGTGCAGATACAACGATTAAATTATGGAATGTTTGCACGGGTGAGTTAGTAAATACGTTGCAAGGTCATTCTTGTGCAGTTTTGTCTGTTGCTATCAGTCCAGATGGTCAAGTTCTTGCTAGTGGGGGTATTGATGGTACAGTTAAGTTATGGAGTTTGAGGAGTGGGAAGTTATTGGATAGTCTTTGTGGTTGTCATCCGGTGCAATTTAGTCCGGATGGTAAAATTTTGGTTAGTGGAGGTGAAGAGGGTCGGATGTTAATTTGGAGATTGTAGTTATACTGTTTCACTGAAGTCAAAGCTCAAAAGAACGGGAATTCCTAATTTAAAATTTGGTTATAATAAGGCTTTTGGTTATTACATTTTTGGGATAGGCAAGTCCTTTTTTAAATGACATTTCTCTGTTCCCTGTCCCCTATTTCATTATTCCCTAAAATAATACATAATTGTTTTGATACAGTCTGATAACTCTAATACTAAATAAAATTCAATAAACTATTAAATATCTATGAAATATTCCGCATCTACATCTACTCCAAAATCTGTAAAACCGAAACAAGAGGAACTAGAAAACTCTCTTCCTGCTAATGCTGAGTATAGCCAAATTGACGTTAGCAAATTGTCAGAAATGATGCAGCGTTATGTAGAAGTTAAACAACAATATTCTCACGCTCTTTTACTATTTCGAGTAGGTGACTTTTTTGAATGTTTTTTTCAGGATGCTGTTACGATCGCGCAAGAATTAGAACTAGTACAAACCACTAAACACGCAGGCAAAGAAATTGGTAGAGTCCCTATGACTGGGGTACCTCATCATGCGGTAGAAAAATATGCTACGATTTTAGTAGAAAAAGGTTATGCGGTAGTCGTTTGCGATCAAGTAGAAGATTCTGCTATTGCTAAAAAAGAAAACCGGCAAGTTAAGCGTGAAATTACTCGCATCCTTACTCCCGGGACTCTTACCGATGATGGGATGCTCAAACCACGTTACAATAATTATTTAGCTGCAGTCGTCATTGCCAAAAATTATTGGGGACTTGCTTACACAGATATTTCCACTGGAGAGTTTATCACCACTCAAACTGAAGGTTTAGACCTGCTGACCCAAGAATTAATGCGTTTACAACCTTCGGAAGTGCTCTTTCCAACTAAAGCACCTGATATAGGTTTTATGTTACGGCCAGGAGAAAGATCCGAGCATCTGCCGGAATATCTCCCTAATTCTTTCTGCTATTCTCTGCGTCCACAACAACCTTTTACTTTGGGAGAGGCAAAGGAGCGACTGTTGATAAAATTTCAACTAGCATCCCTGGAAGGTCTCGGTTGCGAACGTCTTCCTTTGGGGGTGCGTGCTGCGGGAGGTTTACTGGAATATCTGGAAGAAACCCAAAGGGAAAATCAAGTTCCTCTGCAACGTCTGCGGAGCTATACTTTGGCAGATTTTTTGATTCTTGATCACCAGAGTAGGCGGAATTTGGAAATTACTCAAACGGTACGAGATGGTAGTTATCAGGGTTCTTTGTTGTCGGTGCTTGACAAGACTAGTACTGCAATGGGTGGGCGTGCTTTAAGGCGTTGGTTACAACAACCACTTCTGAGTTTGAAAGGTATTCGTGCTAGACATGATACTATTGATGAGCTGATACAAAATAATGATCTGCGTCAAGATATTCAAAGATTATTGCGTCAAATTTACGATTTAGAGCGTTTAACTGGGCGTACTGGTGCTGGTACGGCAAATGCTAGAGATTTAGTTTTTTTAGCTGATTCTTTAACGAAACTTCCCGAACTTTCTACTTTGGCTTCTCAGGGTAATTCTCCTTATTTAAAAGTATTGCAAAAAATGCCGCCAATTTTACAAGAATTAGGGAAAAAAATTCATTCCCAATTGGTCGAGTCTCCTTCTCAAAAGTTAAAGGAAGGAGGTTTAATTCGCCCTGGTATAAATGAACAACTAGATGACATGCGGAGATTAGCAGAAGAAGACCAAAAATGGATTGCAAATTTGGAGGCTACGGAGAGAGAAAGGACTGGAATTTCTAATTTAAAGGTTGGTTATAATAAGGCTTTTGGTTATTACATTAGCATTTCTAAATCAAAGGCAAATTTGGCTCCGGATGATTATACTCGGAAGCAAACTTTGACTAATGAGGAGCGTTATATTACTGAGGAATTAAAAGAAAGAGAAGTCAGAATTTTAACTGCACAAGATGATTTGAATGAGTTAGAATATGACCTTTTTATTGTTTTGAGAAATGAAGTAGGAGAATATGCGGAAGAGATTAGAAATGTTTCCCGCGCTGTGGCAGCTATTGATGTTTTGTGTGGTTTAGCAGAAGTAGTAATTTATCAAAATTATGTTCGTCCTACTATGGGTAGTTGATTTTTCTAATTTTTCCATCAAAAGGAGATGTTACTGCAACTAAAGAACCTAACTTTTCTTCCACTGTTGCTATTTGAGTATTAATTGATGCTTTTCTAAATTCTTGTTGTCTA
>JAKQYG010000507.1 GCA_023356515.1 Trichodesmium sp. MAG_R04
ATTGCACTGAAATGCTCCTGTGCAGAAAATCTGGAAGTTAATAAATCCTCTTTGGCTACCCTGCGGGTAGTGGCTTCCAGAGTTTCTAAACTTACCTCTATGTTCCCAAACTCTGCCAACTATTCTTGTTATTTTTCATAGGACAAATGGCCGTAGTGTCCCAACCATATCGGCATTGCTTGTAGATTAGCCGACAAATCTTGCCCTGGAATTACCAGTTCCGATAATTCCCCTGATACTTGTTCTCCACATTGGCTGCAAAATCGTTGCACTTGTCGGTATTCCACGATTTCAATTGGATGTTCTACCAGTTGGGCTACCTGGTAACTTCTGGTAGTTGCTCCCCCACTTTTCCAGTGATTTCCTCCAGATACTGGATATCTTTGGGGTTCCACTACTTGGTAAGGATCTACTCTGTCAAACCCAATTCCTGTATTTCCTGGATTTCCTGGTTGTCCTCCTGGTTTTCGATGGCTGGAGTCTGATTCTTTTTCCTTTTTAACTGGTTTTTTTTCTGAGAGCTTGAGCAAGTCCCTTGAAGGGGGTAATGGTGAAGTTTGACGATCTTTGTCTTGTAGTCCTTTGAGTTGTTCTATCTCTTCAATCAGTTTTTCTATTGCTTGTTGCTATTGCCAAACCAGTTCTACTAGAGCTTCTTTGGACAATAGCTCTAGGTCTTTTCGGTCTTTTGGGATATCTGGTGGCTGGAATTTCATTTCTCTACAGAAATACAGACCTTCCCCTTTTTGTCAACCCCTACACCTGAATGCTTACGTTACTCACAAACAACCCTAACACTTTACATATTTGATAAATTGGGAAACATAGATAAGTAAAAACGTAAAAGTTAAATCTGAACAAGACTTATCAGGGGAGGATGTCAATCAAACAAATCAGCATGTTTCAAAGTTTTACCAGCTTCATCTTTTTGAGACAATTTTACCTCAATTCCATCTAAAGGCCAACTAATTCCAATCTCTGGATCATTCCACAGAATTGAACGCTCATATTCGGGTGCATAATAATCAGTAGTCTTATACAAAACATCCGCAGTTTCAGACACTACTAAAAAACCATGAGCAAAACCAGGGGGCACCCAAAGTTGTCGTTTATTTTGTGCACTTAAAAGATAACCTACCCACTTACCAAAATTCGGGGAATTTTTCCGAATATCTACAGCAACATCAAATATTTCTCCCCCAACTACTCTTAATAATTTGCCTTGAGCTTGTTGAATTTGATAATGTAATCCCCGCAATACTCCTTTACTAGAACGAGAGTGATTATCTTGTACAAATTCCAGATTTATTCCTGTTTGTTCGGAAAAATTGCTTTGATTAAAACTTTCCATAAAAAAGCCTCGTTCATCTCCGAATACTTTTGGTTCTATTAACAATACTTCGGGAATTTCTGTTTCAATTACATTCATTTTTTTGACCTCAGTTTATTAAACTTAAAGGAATAAGAAATAGAAGATATAGCACTATGCTTTAGGACGCGGACATTAGGTAAATTACGTTTGCGGAGCATTTCTGTAGCAAACACTAGATTATATAGCAATCCCAAATAAGTCGCAACAGATATAATAGTAAAAATAACATTTCCAGGAAAAAGAAAAAAAATAAATAGACAACTTTATCATCTTTGCAGTTATTTTAAAATAGTTAAGTAGCTATTTAAGTTTTTTTGCTGATGGTTAAATACTCAACTTTCCCAAACTTTTTTACTATGGAATTTTGTCACAACCATTTTAGGATTGCTATAATAACTGATAATTGTTACTAAATCTTTTTTCCCCAAGCTTCTAATTCTCCTATCCATAAATCAAATACTAATTTATCTAGGTTGATCAATCGAGAAATTGAGAGTAAAAAAGAGAACAAAATCTCCTGATAATACTTCAATCTATTTAAAATATATCCTAGACTCATTAAATTACTAGTTGGCTTTGATTCTACATCAGAAAATCCACTTTTTTCCAAAGCAAACTTGATCGTATCAAGGGAGAAATAAGTTAAGTGTTCTTTTGGTTTATAATGATACCATAAAGACCCTAATAATTTATGCCAAAATCCTCCCACATTGGGAGTAGTAATAAAAATCCATCCTCCCGGTTTTAAAAGTTGATAAGCTGCTGTTAGTTGAGCAATAGGATCTGTTGTATGTTCAATCATATCTTGCAACATAATCAAATCAAAAGAATTAGGCTCAAAACCATGATTAAATAAATCACCTTGATATACAGATAAACCCCTACTTTTAGCAAAATTTACTGCATATTCTGAGACTTCTAAACCTTGAGGATTATTCCATCCTAAATCTTTTGCTTGCTCTAAACAATCACCTAAAGCACAACCCACATCTAATAATAAACCTGGGCCAGAAAGTTTTTTTCCCGCTTTTAATAAACGTTTGCGAAAAGTCTGACTATTAATTTTCATCCCTTGGAAATAATTAGAATATCCTCCTTTGGGAAAATCGTTATTATAATAATCTTCTTGATAGATAGCAGTAAGATTTGCTGGTGGATTATTATCCCATACCATACCACATTCAGAGCATTTTGCTAATAGATAGTCATCGCCTACTTTGTACTGGTTAAATTTATTTGCATGACACACGGGGCAATGATTTTTTGGCATAATGTTTGATTAAAATTACTTCTGTTCAAGCCTGGGATTAAAATCTCAGTCTCATAGTTCAAGTGCCTTAAAAGGGACTAAAAATACTGATTCCTCTTGAGAGGACTTAAGTGATTAGCCGAGAAATGAATTTATGGGTAGGATATAAAATTTTACCTAAATTTGTATATTGAAAAGATAAAAATTAGAATGGCATTATGGCGACTTTTCTATCATTTTGTTTGGTCAACTAAGGAAAGACAACCTCTAATCAAACTAAA
>JAKQYG010000508.1 GCA_023356515.1 Trichodesmium sp. MAG_R04
AGAAAAAAGAGGAGGTAAAATTGGTAAAAAGGTGATTGTATAAAGTGCAAGTATGGATAAGTTGGGGGGTTTGGAGGAGGTGCGTTAAAATTATCCCAACTTATTCTGTCTAAAAAGTATAACAGCTTGCAGAGATTTTAGCTCCAAACGAGCATGTTTTTTCTGGGTAGTTTGACTTCGCGCGTAACCCTATATCAACTGCCAATACCCAACCTACCAGCTAAACCTGGAGTTAGAGGGAATAAAGTAGCGATCGCAAAAAACAAAGCCAACAAACACAAACCAGCCCGCCCATCATCCGGTTCTATCAATTCATTCAAACAAGGACGTTCTAAATTTCGCTGTAATACCAAAATAATAATTGCCCAATATAATGCCAAAGGATTAACCAAAGAAGCAAATATCAAGACTATAAAAGTAAACAATGTTGCTCTACCTGCAACTTTACGACCATAAATTGCTTGCAGAATTCTACCGCCATCCAACTGACCTGCTGGCATCAGATTAATTGCTGTAATAACTAAACCCAACCAACCTATAATTGCCAGTGGGTGAATATCTACTATATTTTGATGTACTGCTGGACCTAAAACCACCCGTGCTAAAATTCCTACTAAAGCAGAAGCTTTAAAAAATTCTGATGGCATTTGAAACAGACTACCTTCATGGGAAAGCAGCAAACCTCCTAATAGCATTGTCAAAGAAATTATTCCTCCAACGGCAGGTCCAGCAAAAGCTACATCAAACAGAACTTTTCGGTTAGGGAGTATCGACTCAAAACGGTTAACAGAACCAAAACTACCAATTTGCCAAGCGGGCAGAAAAAACGGCCAACTAAAGCGAACATTATGACGTTTTGCCAAGACTTGGTGAGCAATTTCATGTCCGCCCAAAATTATCCACAGACCAATTACAAAGGGTAATGCTTCTTGATATCTTATAGCTTGGTTGAAAAAGTCAAACCCTAACAATAACCCACCCGCTTCAAAACTGGTGGCAATAGTCGCAAGCAAAAGAATAACTGCCAGAATTTTTTGGGATCTAGTTGCAGGTAATGGGTCATTTTTGCTTGGTAAAAGGATGAATACTGGTTTAGCTTCTGGGCTTTCCAATAAAAATAGTCGGTAGCGATCGCCAAGCTTTTCTACCAATTTTGCTGATAATTTAGTATAAAGCTTTTCTGTATCTCCCCGTAAGTTACCCTTGAAAATAGCTCCTTCTTGATAAGGGATAGTTTCAGTCACAAAAAAGGTATCAATACCAAAAATGTCTTTTACTTTTTGCAAGTCTTCAGTGGGAATAGAAATAAATTCTCCAGTTCCTTCTTTTTTCTCTTCGGCATTTCCTAGTTGAGTTTTCTCTTCGCTAGAATACTCTTGTGAGGAATTACTAATAGGTTCAATATTAGATTTATTTTCTGTTTCTCGAGATCCTATTATTCGTAGTTGCCGCCCCAAATAGATGTACAATCCTGTACAAGCTATTAACAGAAATAGAATCAATGCTAAGTTTAGGTAAATTCCAGCAGCAAATAGAGCAAAAAATAATACCCAAGGTGTTATTAATACTACTGATTGTAACCAACCTAAGATACCTATTTTGCCATAAGGTCTAGCTCTGTAGTATCCCCACCCCAGAATTCCAAGAGCAATCAAAGCCACTATTAGTGTAGTCGTATTTTCTGATGTTGTATACATAATCTATGCGAGAGTATAAAGTTAAAAGTTACAAGTAATAAGTTTTCCTATAGATATATAAAAACAAAATAAAGAGTTTGCTTGTTTATTTTTATTCTTTTTGTTTATAACTATAACTATTTTTAAAGGATTTAACAACTAATTTTTTTACTCAAATAGTTATTGAAATATTAGATAAGAATTTCAGTGATATTTGGTATATATTTCCCCAATTGTTTATTTAAATAAAATCTTGTTAGTTAATTTATTTTAACTTTAGGTGTTGCTGATAATAACATTGCTTGATTATCATCAGCGATCGCACCCTTATTATGTCTAGTTTTTCGGAGTACATTTCCCAGATAGTAATAAGCTTTTGGATAGGTTGAATCTATTTTAATTGCCTCATGATAATCAGCAATTGCTCCTTCATAGTCTTCTAATTTATCTTTAGTATTACCCCTGTAAATATAAGCATCTATATGACTGGAGTCTATATCTATTGCCAGATTAAATTCTGCTAAAGCTGATTGATAATTTTGTTGTTCATATTTAGCTAATCCCCGTTGATAATAATCGTTAAATTCTATCTGCTTATTTTCTATTTTTGTAGATATTTCCGTTTGATTTTCCTCAAGATTAACCAAGCTTAAATTTATGAGAGAACTATTTACTATATTAGTTGCTCCTAAAGCCTCTTGCCTTGCCCATTTATCTACTGCTAAAATATCATGTAGAGTAGGATTTTCTTGATAACTTGACTTATGCTTTTCACAGATATATTCGATCAGCTTGGGAATATCCAAAAACTGAATTTTTTCTTCTAAAAACAATGCTACAGCCTGTTCATTTGCTGCATTCAAAACCGCAGGCATAGAACCACCCATACGACCTGTTGCATAAGCTAACCGAATACAAGGATATTTCAAATTATCAGGTTCCTTGAAAGTCAAACTTCCAGCTTTAACTAAATCTAACTGTTCCCAATTGGTATAAACTCTTTCCGGCCAAGATAAAGCGTAAAGCAAAGGTAAACGCATATCCGGCCAACCTAATTGAGCTAAAACAGAAGTATCTTGTAACTCAATTAAAGAGTGAATTATGCTCTGAGGATGAATGACTATATCAATATTATCATAATCCAATCCAAACAAATAATGAGCTTCAATAACTTCCAAACCTTTATTCATCATTGTAGCAGAATCAACGGTAATTTTCTTACCC
>JAKQYG010000509.1 GCA_023356515.1 Trichodesmium sp. MAG_R04
AAAACATTACCTCCGGTCGGCTCACTGTAAACTACTTTATTAAAATTTTCAAAAGTTCCCGTCATTTTCTCCAATCTTGCCAGAAATTGCCAGGGATATTAATACTAGCAATTAGCTCCCACACTAAGCTAATTTTATAGTGTGGCCTTCTTGCTTGGTATTTTCGAGAGCAGGCTCGAATTTACTTGGAACTCAAGCTACTAATGCATATAGTTTTCCAGATTGTCAAAAACCCTAAAGTTCATATATGGTTAGCCACACTTGAAATGCTGAGACTGTAGTCGATAATTTGTCCAAAATCCTTAAGAGAATACGAGCCCACTTTTTAAGGTGTTATCTTATAATAGATACCTTCAGAAAAGGTATTACAGCACAAGCTACGTTGAATTCAGATTTTTACCAACCGTAACGGGTTAATTTTTCTTCCAAAACTTTTACTAATAGCTGACCACATTTTAGAGAAGAAGCTGTGGAACGGCTAGTGATGAAAGGATAGTCAACCAGTACAGAGGTTTCGTGACCTACATTACCAATAAATTGTCCTTCTGGACCCACAGCATCTCGCAGAATAAACTCCAGGGGGTAAAAGGGGGGACCAAAGTTGATATAACCATCACCGAAACCCTTGTTAGAACCATCTAGAGCGTGGGGCCCTTCAAAGCCAGTTCCATCTAAATAGTCATAGTCTATTGGGTGCCCAGTAACATGCTTACCCCAAATAATGCTCTTTTTCTCCCGGAAGTCTCGGGCAAATGCCAAGCAGGAAACTCCATAGCACTCTGCTGCTATGGGTTTATTTAATTTGTAGAAACCGAGGATCAGTTCGTGTAGTCTGTTATTGTTTGCTAGATCTATCAGGGCACCGCTGCCGCCAACAATTACCATTGCATCGTACTGTGGTATTTCCTCTTCGACAATCTTATCTAATGTTTTATAATAAGCCTCCATATCTCGCAGGTATGTTTCTGAGCTGGTGTAAGGTCGCTGAGGAATCCAATGTGCAAGGCTTTTTGGATTGTTGAGTATATCTGATTTGTCAATTTTAGTGGTCTTGTTACCCATCTCTTCTGAAGTGACAGATCGACCTAAAGGTGGATCTATGTAACCTGGTGCACAGCTTACTGATAGCGGCGTTGGTTTTTTCCCTGTAGGGGTCATAAACGTGATGTTGTACCCTGCATTGTCACAGGCTTCTAAAGGTCCGACTAATTCTTCGCCCCAGTAACCCCACTCGGATACTACAATAAGAATATTTTTACTCATTAACAGCTACCTTATTTTTTTTTACTTTTATGATTTATAGATTTGAACGATCTGAATAAAGACAAACTTATGGTAACACGACTGTATCTTTGATTGAGCAAAAATGTTGAATGTCTTTATAAAAATTTACATATTTAGTTATAGAGATTTGAGCACGGGTAAAAGTGTAAACATTTCATAATCTTTATCATTCAGTTAACATAACTGATTTATTAATATATACAAACTTGAATATAGTGGAATTTATCTAATTATTTTATTGCTCCACTCTTTGGGAATACAGATAAGTTGTCAAATTAGATAATCAATGAGACAAGGCATCAATTTGTATTCAATACCATTCACGTTGGGAATTCCTGTAATGTAGAATCCAGAAAACTAAAAAGTTTAAATAGCTAGTCAAGACTGAATAATCATTTTTTGGCAATGCTTGGAGTATGTCTTTGGCTATCTTGAGTAAATAATTTACAATCATTATTAAAAAATTACGATGTAGTTTTGTCTATTTTTATTCCCTTTTTATTCCCTCTTTACTTAAGATTCCATACTTGATACATAGATAGTATTAACTATCAACTATAATTAACCAAATGTCAATCTATTCTTCATTGAATCCTATGATCAATCTTGCCTTGAGTCAATTTGGTGCAACAATGTCCCGCCTTACAGGTGTGCGAGCTATTATGACAGATATTATTGCCACTCTAAGAGAAGGCCAAGGTCAAGAATTTCTTAACTTCAGTTCTGGAAACCCGCTAGTTTTACCAGAAGTAGAAAAATTATGGAAAGACTATACCAAAAAATTATTGGCAAGCCCAGAATATGGGGAAGTAGTAGGACGCTACGGTTCCTCTCAGGGTTATCAACCTTTTATTGATGCAGTGGTTAATGACTTTAATTTTCGCTATGGGTTGAATTTAAGCGATCGCAATGTTTTGATTACTCCTGGTTCCCAGTCTATATATTTTTATGGTGCTAATGCTTTTGGAGGATATACTGACAAGCAAACTTTGAAAAGAATTATTCTACCCCTAAGCCCAGACTATACTGGTTATGGTGGAGTTAGTTTAGTGCCAGAAGCAGTAGTTGCCTACAAACCAACTCTGGAAATTGATACTAAGGGTCATCGCTTCAAATATTGTCCCGACTTTAGTCAACTGGTCATTGATGAAAATACTGGTTGTATTATTTTCTCACGTCCCTGTAACCCCACTGGTAATGTCATTAGTGTTGATGAAGTCAAAAAAATTGCCCATCAAGCTTCTGTTTATGATGTCCCAGTATTTGTGGATGCTGCTTATGCTCCTCCCTATCCAGGATTAAATTTTGTTGATATGGAACCTGTTTTTGAGAAAAATATTGTTCATTGTATAAGTTTATCAAAGGCTGGACTTCCAGGAGAACGAATTGGCATTGCTATTGGAGATGAAAAAATAATTGAGGTTTTGCAAGCCTTTCAGACTAATATGTGTATTCATTCTCCTCGTTATGGACAGGCGATCGCTACTTATGCAATTAATTCTGGTGCTCTAGCAGACATTTCCACCCAAGTAATTCGACCTTTTTATAAAAATAAGTTTTCGATTTTAGAATCAACTTTAGAAAAAGCTTTACCAAAAAACTTGCCCTGGTTTCT
>JAKQYG010000051.1 GCA_023356515.1 Trichodesmium sp. MAG_R04
TATCCTATTATTCACTTAGCGACCCATGCCGAATTTAAACCGGGCAAACCAAGCAATTCTTATATTCAGCTATGGGGTGATGAACAAATAAGGTTAGATCAGGTACGAGAGTTGGGTTGGAATGAACCGGCAGTAGACTTGCTGGTATTGTCTGCTTGTCGTACTGCATTGGAAGATAGAAATGCAGAATTAGGGTATGCGGGATTAGCGGTAGCAGCGGGAGTGAAGTCAGCTGTAGCTAGTATTTGGTATGTGAGTGATGAGGGTACATTGGGGTTGATGACGGAGTTTTATGGTCATTTAAATAATGCTAAGATCAAGGCGGAGGCGTTGAGACAGGCACAGTTATCAATGTTGCGAGGGGATGTAGTTATTGCAGATGGTGAGTTAAGGGGAAGTGGTACTCGTAGTGCGGTGAAGTTACCTTCGGGGTTAGCAAATATTGGGGATAAAAAATTCTCTCATCCTTATTATTGGGCAGGGTTTACTATGGTTGGTAGTCCTTGGTAAGAAATATATTCATTTTTTGGGTAAATAACAGTTTATTATATCCCATGAGTCACAAGTAAATAGTTTTGGTTTTAGAAAAGCACTATTATATATAGCAGTGCAAAAAGACCTTAGGACACTTTTCACTTTTTAACTTTTTTCATGTCTTAAAAAACTTTGTTAAGGAATCTAAAAATGTACTAGCCTTAGTATGTAGCACTATATTGGATTTTACCAAAAGTTAATGTAGAGCTTTTTAACCTATTTTTAGAAGACTTTGCACGAGAATTTGACAGGACTTACGCAAAGACACTATTAGGTTCCTTTGTTGGGTTTTGCTTCCTTAACCCAACGTAAGCTTATTACTGATAACTCAAATTTATGACTGCCCAAGAAAAAAAACAACCCAATATTAATCATATTCTCACCCTAGCTATCCTGTGGTTATTGGGGGCCGTGAGCGATCGCCTCTGGTTTACCTTCGATAAATCAGTTCCAGCTTGGGATCAGGCGGACTATCTCACAAGTTCCCTAACCTACTGGCGTGCTTTGCAAAACCTACAATTATTCTCTGGAGAATGGTGGAAAAACCTTTGGCAGCTTTCCCCAAAAGTACCCCCTTTAACTTATATTCTTGCAGTTCCCTTTCAAAATATTTTTGGTAGAGGAGCTGACGAAGCTACCTTAGTACATCTATTATTTAGTGCTATTTTACTAACCTCAGTTTACAGTTTAGGCAGCAAACTATTTAATCAAAAAGTAGGTTTTTGGGCAGCAGTATTATGTATATTATTTCCAGGATTATATAGATATCGTTTACAATTTTTACTCGACTATCCCCTAACAGCAATAGTAACCTTAAGCTTCACTTGTTTAACATTTTGGTATTTTTCAAAACCGAATCATAAACAGGAAATATACAACAGCGAAAAGACAACAAAAAAAACCGAAAAAAAAGCAATTAACTTAGACTTAGAAAAAACCCACATTACCAAAACCAACATCACAAAAATATCTCCTCAAATAGATCAACTATCTCAAACCAAAAATCTCAAAAATTGGCTATTAGCAACTGCTTTTGGCTTAACTTTTGGCCTAGCAATTTTAGTTAAGCAAACCACAATATTTTTTCTGTTTTTTCCCTTACTTTGGGTAACTATAAATATTCTAAAAAAACAGCAATGGAACAAACTAATTCAACTCACTTATTCTCTATGCTTATCCATCACAATTTTTTACCCTTGGGCAAGAACAAATTGGCTATTAATGTTAACCTCCGGTAAACGAGCAACAATAGATTCTGCCATAGCCGAAGGAGACCCCAATCTATTAAGTTTAGATGCTTGGATTTATTATGGAAAACTACTCCCAAACCATATTTCCTTACCTCTATTAATCATTCCAATTAGTGGATTAATTTTTTACTTAATCCGGCTCAATAAAAAACAAAAAAATCTTTCCACTCAGCTCCATTCTTTTCAATGGCTATCCATATTTTTAATCGGCGGATATCTAATTTGCTCCCTCAACATCAACAAAGACTTTCGTTACACCTTACCATTATTGCCAACCTTATCAATTTTATTAGCCTTTGGTTTAATGCAATTTCCAAGAAAAGTAGGAAAACAAATTCGCTATCTTACTATTAGTTTAGCAATTATTTTAATGCTATTAAATCTCTGGTCTGTAGGTGGAAACTTCCCCAGAAAAATTACCGCTTGGTTAAGTCCTGGTGCAGCTTATTCTGCTCATTTAGGCAAAGAATGGCCCCATAAACAAGTAATTGCTGAAATCATCAAAACTAACCCTTATTTACGGTCAACCTTAGGAGTTTTACCTTCCACTCCAGAAATTAATCAACATAACTTAAATTATTACGGTGCTCTGCAAAACTTACAAGTCTATGGTCGGCAAGTAGGAACCAACTTCAAACAAGTAGAACAAGATGCGCGATCGCTATCTTGGTTTATCACAAAAACCGATGAACAAGGTTCTGTCAAAAGAATCAAAAAAGCTCAAGCTGCTATTGTTAACCTCATCGAAAAACACCCAAATTTTCAACTACAAAAAAGCTGGCAGTTACCAGATAATAGTAAATTAAATCTATATCATAATCAGTTTTTACCCGTAGAAGTTCATCCCCTGACCAAACCACAAGAAAAAGTGAAACTAGACTATATAATTTTATCCCCAAAAATTCGCTCAGGAACAACCATACCTATTACCTACAAATGGTCCGGTTCTTGGCAAAAACTACAGTCAGGTTTAGTTTTATTAACCTATCGCCGAGAAAATATTAATCAAACAGAACTTCAGCCATTAATTTCTAACAATAATGCATCAGAAAAACCTCTTACCAAATTCATTCACGACCACGGTATCGGCATGGGCAGTTTACACCCTGGTCTACTTCAAGCAAATAAGTCTGAAGTCGGGTTCGAAATTATTGAACGAACAGGAATGTTACTCCCATCTAACATTGTACCGGGAACTTATATATTAGAAGCAACCTATCTTAACCGAGAAACCGGGGAAAATTATCCCATTGCTGTAGAACCACCCGTGCAGGTACAGATTGAACCCCAAGCGCAAGTGTTACCAGCACCAGAATTAGATCTAGTAACCCAGTTGCGGACGTGGGGTCAAAAGTTACCCCAGGGAATAAAAGGTTTGGAAACTATATTTGCGGAAGTAGGGCGAGTTAACCAATACGATCCAGTTCAAGACTATACTCAGCAAGCAGAAAAAACTTTAACCTATCGTTTGCAACAGGAAGCAGATAATTTAGAGTTGCTCTATAGTTTAGCTTTAGCCCAAGTTTTACAAAAAGATGCCGAGGGAGCGATCGCTACTTTAACTAGGGTAACTAAGTTAGATCCTCAAAACCCCTTTGCTCATGCTTATTTAGCTTTTGTCTATTTATACGATCTTAATCCTGGAGCGGCGAAAATAGCTTTAAAGTTAGCTTTGGAAATTGATCCCCATCAACCAGAAATTAGGTCATTAAATGGAATTGCTGCTCTAATGCAAGGAAATTTTATTCAGGCATGGCATGACTTGATAAGCCAAAACTAAAAAAAACAGATCGGGATGTAGTAGGGTCGTTTCATTCTCAAATTTGGCGATCGCTTAACCATAGAAATTAAAGGCACAGGAATTACCCAGAAACCGGGTTTATCTAGGAAATGTGGTTGTTTTACATAATTAGGGTTTGTTTTTTAAGGAGCAGGGAAGTAGTTAGGGATATTGTATGCAATGTTCCTACACAACAACAGGGAATGTATAGAGGAAGTAGTAATAAGCCAAAATTTATCATAATAAATTTTTATTGTCAACTATTAAAAAGGTGTAAATTTCCACATATTTTTTATCCGGTTTTCCTCACCTGCTCTAGACTTGACACTTAAAGCAATAAATTGTTACATTTATTTACAGTAAAGTTAAAAAATGTAAATAAAAAAATATGGTTATCGTAATCTCACTATTTGTAATCGCTTGGGTAGCTGCCGCAGTCATCGGAAGTCAAGCTTATTTATTGGGCGAACAAACAAAGCCTATCCACGAGCGTAACTGGAATTCTCAATCTTTTGAAAACTTATCTGAATCTTTAACTGGCAATCAATTAGACTACAATAATCGGGTGCCCGCCTACAGCATGGATGCCTATGCTAGTCAAAATATCGCTAATGGCTAAAATGCTTAAGAAATAGTAAAATAGGACTTACGCAGTAGGTCTATATGTAGTATTTTCTATTGACATCCTCCCCGGCCTAAAGGCACGGGGTTTCCCACCGAGCCGTAGCTCCTCGGTGGGCTATCGCTACTTTGGCAGTAGTCTTACACTTGCCGACCCGCCCATTCTTCGTCTCGGTATGCCCACCCGCGACTAATATATTTCCTGTGAACTAAAAACCAACAAAGACTAGACCAGTGAAAAAAAATGAACTAAAAAGTCCCCCGCTTATGGGGGAGGCTTTAAACCCAATTTTTCGGTAAATACTTTAAGACCAGAAAATGATAATAAATAACCCATTAAAGATTGTTTCTCTAATTCCCAGTGCTACAGAAATTATTACAGAATTGGGGTTAACAAAAGCTATGGTTGGTAGAAGTCACGAATGTGACTATCCTCCAGAAATTCAAAATTTACCTATTTGTACTCAACCTAAATTTAATCCTGATGGTAGTAGTCGGGAAATTCATAATCGTGCTACGGAATTATTACAGTCTGCTCTGAGTGTTTACCTGGTGGAAGTAGAAACATTAGAAAAATTACAACCTACTCATATTATTACTCAAGCTCAATGTGATGTTTGTGCTGTTAGTTTAAAAGATGTAGAAATAGCAGTAGCAAATTTAACAAAAAGTCATCCTCAAATTATCTCTTTACAACCAAACTTATTGGCAGAAGTTTGGGAAGATATATTAAGAGTTGGAAATAGTTTAGGAGTAGATGGAAGTCAAGTAATTTCTCCGCTAAAAAAAAGGGTAACAGCTTGTCAGGAAAAAACGCAAAATTTACCAGTTAATAAGATTCCCAAAGTAGCTTGTATTGAGTGGAGTAACCCACTAATGGCTGCTGGAAATTGGATACCAGAATTAGTTAAACTTGCTGGTGGAAACTCATTATTTGGAGAAGTTGGACATCATTCCCCTTGGTTAAAATGGGAAGAGTTATTAACTGCTAATCCAGATGTAATAATTTTTATGCCTTGTGGTTTTAGTTTGGAACGTACTCGTCAAGATGTTTTGGAGTTAATTAAAAGCTCAGAATGGCAAAACTTATCTGCAGCTAAGTCAGGAAAGGTTTATATTACTGATGGTAATTCTTATTTCAATCGTCCTGGACCAAGATTAGTAGATTCTTTGGAAATCTTAGCAGAAATATTACATCCAGAATTGTTCAATTTTGGTTATCAAGGGATAGGTTGGGTAAATTTATAGCCACCCCATTCTTGTTATAGCTAGGTAGAAGAGTTATAAGATAAACGAGATAAAATTTGACTAATACCGTTTCACAGAAGTCAAAAACTAAAAGTAAAAAGTTAGGTTTTAAAAGTTCAAAACTTTGACGATACAGTAGTTTTAGGAAATTATTTTACATTTTGGTTAATAGTCGGCACTGTAAGCCTAAGTTGATGAAAGGCGATCGCTCTGTCTAAGATAAATACCCTTCAGTTAAAGATTTTTTTTGGCTGTTCTGTAACCTTAAAAGCTCATAATTCTTGCTCCATACCATAAGAGTTTTGATCTTATCTAAACTGTATTGCCCTATAATTAAGTCTGAGACTAAATAAAAGATTGTGCAGTAGCACAAGTCTGCTTTTATACCCGGAGTTGGTATTATGTCTTAATCTCAAAAATTTAGGTGGTTTATTATGTATAGCCAACAAAGAGAACAAATAAGTCAACCCCAAAACAATTCAGACATTAAGTTAATAAGTATATGGTTACAACAAATTCCTCCCATACAGCAACATTCTCATTTATATATAGCTCAAATGTTTCTGAAATTTGTCAAAAAACCATTAGAAAAAGTAACTTCAGCAGATATTATAGCATTTGCGAATGTGCGGAGTGTTCGTTCTAATAGTCCCCAATCAAATCAAGAAAAACGAATAAAAACTATTAATTCTCTGCTAAAATTCGGTCAACAAATTGGGGTACTCCCTACAACCAAAAAAAAAAATTGTCTCCGAATACCACAAACTTTAAAAAATTAGTTTCTTCCCAAGAGAAAATCAAGAATTACCGCACTACTAGGAAATCGCAGAAAAAGTCCTTAAACTGGTCTAAGTTATTTAGTCTAGAGCTAGCTTCCTCTATATTAATTATTTTTATATTATTTATAGCAATCTCACAACTATTTCGGCAAGTGGGTGGGGGTACAAATAGTGATCAAAACAAGTCAGTAACATCAATAATTATGCCTGACATTGATCCAACTAAAAATTGGGCTTATCCAGTAAATGTTCCCAGAGTCAGAGCTTTTTTAGATACGATCGCTGTCACAGAAGGAACAACAGGGCCAAAAGGTTATTATCGTCAATACACAGGCAGTCATTTCTCTAGCTTTAAAGACCATCCCAGGGAACTTAAATGTGCCAATAGTAATAGTAAAGAACTTTGTTCTGATGCTGCTGGTAGATATCAGTTTTTGAGTACCTCCTGGGACAGGTTTGCTCCTATGGTCAAAGCTAATAATTTTAGCCCTACCTATCAAGACCTTGTAGCTATAGAATTGATTCGAGATAAAAATGCTCTGAAAGATATTGAAGAAGGGAGAATAGAAGAAGCTTTTAAAAAGTTACATATGGTCTGGCCTTCATTTGGGGAAACTGAAATAGATGTGGAACTAATCATGCCTAAACTTGTAGGAACTTATGAGCAGAAATTGAGTCTTTATCAAGTCAAAAGTCAAAAGTTAGAAGTAACTCCTGACTGAGTTTAAGCATTTATAAATATCCACACTCTATTTATATTACAGATACATCAAGCCCAGCAATTCCTGGCAAAAGCATAAAATACCGTCCATAGCAATGTGACGGCAGAACCATCGACATTGGCGGTATCTCGCAATGCTTTTAATATAGCAATCCTAAATTTAAAGCTTTATTAAAGATAGTTTTTCAACCCTTCTGGATTTGATATTCATTTATCAAAATTCAAATTTTTCCTAGACTTTTTCAACTTTTTCCAAAGTTTTTTTAGTTGATCATAAGCTTCTTCTGGAGAAATTTTTCCACTAGTTTCTAAGCCACAAATGAGACTAGCTCTTTGGGTAAATTCCTGTAAATTAGCATTAAATAGCAAATTTTCCGGAGTAAAATCACCGTGATAGGAACTACGAGGGTAAAGAAAATCATCCTTAATAGTCATTTTTTTCTCTATATCTATAATCTCTATATCTGAAGTTAGGATTATCTTAACAATTGGAATAATTTTATTATAACTTAACTTCCCCTAGACAAATGTACTACAAAAATCTAAAATCCTTATAAATATTACGATATAGCGATCGCCTTTTCTAGATGTGCTATGTGTAAAGTTGTAATATTTATTAATAAAATCATGTTCCGTAGCATCATTTGTTCATAAAATAAGTCATTTTTGCAAGAAACCCTTCTGCCCTCTGCCTTCCTTCTACCAAATCATAAGTATTCAGGTAGACATAGTGTAAATACTTACAGGGAGTATCTGCTAAAACTGCACTCCGTAATTATACCGTTTTTTCTAAGGGAAAGTTCAATTAATAATAATTATTATTATTAATTAATTATAAAAACGCAACCAACTGACAATCAACAAAAATATCTAAAGATATTGATACTATAACTATAGCTTAATAGACTTTGGGTAAGTCTTGTCTCTCATCTATTCCCTAAAGCCCTAAAACCCTAAAACTTTTGATCTCACTATTCTAAACCTGAATCTAAAAAAATCAGAAAATTTATAGCGCTTTCTGTTGTCATAAGGTGCACCGAGGTGTGTAAGATTCTGGCACTACATGATTTTCAGTATTTACCCTGTACATCATTGGCCCGAAATCTTCTGTAATAATATCCTGACTTAATCAATATCCAACTACTTTCCCATATTCCGCTTCATTCTTTCTAGCTCTTCGTCTGTTTCCAGACTTTTAAACTGTTCCTCTAATTGGTCGAATAAATCATCAAAATTATAGGAACTGTTTTGATTCCAGCCATTAGTTTCCCAATGCCTTTCATTCCTAGCAGCATAACGAGTAGCCTCAGCTTGAACAGCTTTTGCTTGTACCTCCTCACAGCGTTGTTTAATTTGATAATAGAGTTGTTTTGCCTGCTGAATACGCTGCTTATATCCTTGCATCTGGCCCCACTGTTGATTACCTTGTCGCAAAAAAGACGCTTCTGTTTCCTGAGCTGCCTGAACTAAATCTAGTCTATTAGCTATTTGTGCCTTTTCAATACGGTTATGCCAACGCTTAACTTCTTGAGCTGTTGAGAGAATATCTTGCTCTAATTTTTTTTCTTGGCGCTGGAGTTGTGCGATGAGACGCAGTGTGTCTTCTTCTTGTTGTCGAAGTTGCTCTTCAAGTGCCTGTAATTCTAGATGGGGGTTATTCTTCAGAAACTCTTCAAGTCTGTTTTCGAGAAATTGGCTGAAATCGTCAAATAAACCCATAAGTTATTTCAGTTATTAGTTAGTAGTTGTGAGTGATTAGAAATCTCCAGAAAAGGTTCTCAAAACCTTGCAATGCCCTTCTAAAATCAACATTTTTGGAGAGGAGCATTAGTGAGCTGCATAAATAACTAAAATTGTTGCCCTACAAAAACAGAACGAACTTCACCATTACGGCGAATCACAGCTTCCTGGTTTACTACTTTCACAAGAGTCCAACCGCTAGTGCCAATCTTTTCTCCCACATATATTCGACGGGCTACACCATCAATTTCAAACAGAGCAGCAGAACGTTCCCCTAATTCTAAGACCCCCACTAAGGTATTAATAGAAGTTTGAATCTGATTGGGTACTACTGTTTTTATTTCAGGTATTTTTACTGGTATGGGCGGGGGTAATAATACTGACTGTGTTGGTATTTCTATTTTTGGTTTAGCTTCTAATTTTAGTTCTGAGTTGTTTTCTGGTTTCGCTTGTGCCGTTGTTTTGGTTGGAGGTTTTAGTTTTGCTTTTACTTCAGCTTTCTCCGAACTAGAGTGATTAATCCTAGGTTTGACTTCTGTTTTAACAGTTACTTCTGCTTCCGATTTTTTTTGAACACTATCAGCAGCTTCTGTGGAAGCTTTAGATGCAGATGCTGCTGATAGCTTTGGGGAAGGCACCTCGGATTTGGGCGTAACGGCTACCGCTGTTGGAATAGGAGGAATTACTACTACTTTAGTTTTAGGAATAGTTAGAGTTTTTTTTGCTACTTGTGCCTCCATTAGATCAACCAGTCGATTAAGCGGTAAGAGTAGGCTAGTATTTATGGGTGGGTTGGCTGGCACTGGTAGCGTCGGTAAATTATGACTAGATGGAGCAGTTGGTACACCGGGAATTTGTTGTCGTTTCTCAGTTGCCTTTTTTTGCTCAATCATTTTAAGCGATCGCTGGATATAATCCGCGAATTTGGCATCTGTTACTGCTTTAGGACTTAATTTTTCTACTGATGAATCTCGCTTTTCTATATAACCTAAATAACCTAAAACTTTATCGAATCCTCCTCTAGTTGCCAACCACAAAGATAGAGTTACTAATATAGACGCAAAAGCTGCCCCTAAAAGTAATTTATCTAATGATTGATTTTCTTTTTTTTCTACTTGTGCCTCAGCTAATTGTACCTTTTCTTCTTTCTCAGCATCTTGAAATTGGGTCTTCTCTTCAGATAAAACTATTTGAGGTATTTTAATTGGTGTCAAAGAAACCATTTCTGGTTGAGTTACTTCAGTTGGTGAGCGACTACCACCATTTAATACTTTATCAATATCATGAAACAAGTCCTCCATCAAATTTTCAGCAAGACTGTCTATATAGATAGGTTCTTTCAACCTAGTGTTTGAGAAATTTTCTGTGTTTTTTTTGTTGGTTGTCATCCAAAATCCTCCATTAGTTAAATTTAGTTAGGATTACTATATAATACTTACTATTCTTTAGTACCAACTAACTTTAAAATCTTGATTTCTTTTTAATCACTAATCCTCAGAAGCTTTCTATCTTCTGAGAGTTTCCAGCCAGAAGTTTTGTATTTTATACTACGATAATTTTTATTAAAGCGTGGAAATCCCTTTTTACTATTGGTTTTCTTCTTACAGTTATCAAAAAAAACCAGAGATAGCAAATCATGCTCTTTCAGTATTGGCAAATCTAGCCATGGAATTGAGCTTGGATACAAAAGGAAGCTCCTCTTTGTTATCTGATAATACTTTAGTCTACTTATTCAAGGCCAAACCGTTAATCTTGTCCTCTTTTTTAGAATCAAGCCAATATCTCAAGCATTTATTTCTGAGAAACTCTCCGATACACATTGCTTCATCAATTGCTCGATAAAGTTGAGTTTTAGCTTTAACCTTAAATTCGTAAACTAGCATTTTCCGACACGAATAATTGCTATGATATCAATTTAACACTATTTTGTCAGTTAGAGTAGACAAGAGTTTAATAAAAGCCGTCCTGAAGGATAGGGTTTTATACCCAATTTTTTGATTAATACAGATACAAAGCATCAAATTAAGTATGAGAATTTAATACTCAATTTCTGCTGACTCCGAGACTATTTGCTTTTCAATCAACAGGACTTACGCAGACGAACTCTGATATTGTTTTTTTTTGCATAAGTCCTGCAGAAATAGAATGCTGCCGGGAGTTATAATTGAAATTTTCAACTACTTACTCTTAGGACATTCTCCCACCACTCAAACTTAGTCCGTCCTGGGAATTTAACTTCTTATTTTAGCTATACCTCTGTTATTTTCTTAAATTCAACATTTGTACTGTTAATGCTAAACTCTCCTCATACAAAATATCTCGTCCCCAACGTTGTAACTGTTGTGTCATCAAAGCTTCTGCTTTCTGATCGCTTAATGTTGTTACCTGCTCAGTCAAACAAGACTGTGCCTTGCCACCAGACTCTAACCGCATACAACCAGTAGTCTCAGAACACAAAATTGTGCAACAATTAATATCAGCATCTGGATTACTCGAACCTAAACGTAAACCCACCAAATCTCCAGGAATCTCACCAAAGTCAGCAGTAGGAATAGCTCCTAACTCAGCCAAGATTTCTTGACCATTGCGCCCAGTAAATTTGATATGGGCAATATCATAGTCACCTCCTAACTCTGTATAAGACACTACTTCCCAATTTAGACGACTAGCAAACCATCCTAAAAACATTAGTGCTTGAGCAGTATTTCCTTTTTCATAGTCAATTGTAATAATATCAACTTCCCATAAAGCTGCCCGACGTTGGGGAGGGTCAAAAGTCGCGGCAATTAATTCTTGCCAAGCTGATAGACGATGCCAGTTAAGGTCAGCGACATAAGTTTCGTTTTCAATTAACTCGTACATCCTCAAAAATTCTGATTCGGGATCAGAAAAGTAACAGGAGTCCATAATTATGCAGTTGCTCGCCTCGCACAAACTACGAAATAAATTTTGCTCTGTGTTAGGGGTTGCTTTCCACCAAACAAATTTTGGTAGATCAGGAATCATTAATGATTTTATTGTCTCATCTACCCTTTGCATTGCTAATTTTGTTCCTCGCAGGGTGACATATTCACTGCAAACTAGATTGGAGTTACTTTGCTTCTGAATTGGACAATAGGCAGATACTTGAGCTGTAACTCCTCTATCTTTTTCTCCCATAGTTGGACATAGGGTTATAACCCTACTGGGGTTTTGAGTAGCGATCGCATCTGCCATACTGAAACCCCTCAGATTCACATTTGTAACTTTTTGACCGTCTTCTGGTTGTTTAGCAAATTCTTCCCGCAATTTACTTAGGGTTTCAGTATCTACTCTACCTGTAATTGTTAGTTGATAAGCTTTTTGTGCTTCTCTAATTGCATTTCTGGTTTGTGGCCCATGAATACTATCAATTGGACCATTATAGAATCCTAGCACCCCTAGCAATTGTTGGAATTCTTCTGGCTCATAAACTACCATACTAAAGGTGGCTGCTTTAGTAGCAATAGAAGTTGCTTTACCTTGATTTTGACTCAGCCAGATTTTACTTAGTTCTTCTTCTATTTCTCCTAGGGAGATATCTTTTGGTTTTTGTAAGGCAACAATTGGTGTAGTCATCTTTATTGGTTTGTCCTTCAATGTTAATTTTTGTTTATGGGGTATTGAATAATTTAATAGGTTATACCGTTGCACAGAAGTCAAAAGTCAAATTCACAATAAGAACAGATTTAAAGCATTGTGCTGATTTTTCTTTCTTCCTCAGTTTCTTGGTATATTGAAAAATATTCATTCCTCAAAATTTCACCAAGATTCAAATCTGAAGTGTACGACTATTTTAGAAGATCTTTAACAATGGATTTTTGAGATTCTAGGCCTAATAACTGAAAAACCTCGTTTCTTTAATATATAGGCGACATAGCATTGAATTAATTATATAACTTGTTTGATGGTCTGACATAATCATTTTCTTTCTAAATTATAAATTATAGTTTAGTTCAAGGATTGATAAACTACAGACTTATCACTATAATTTTTAACAAATCCTCTACTTTGCATTACCTGTTCAAATAATTCTGTAGATACACTATTTTCCACAGACCAAACACCGGGTTTATTCAATTTTCTAGACAAAATCAATTCAGCAATACCACCAGTACCAATACCCGTAATAGTTGCAGTATCTTTATATATAATTGACGAGCAAAAACCCCCTTTTTTTCCTGATTTTTTACCAATAACTTTTGCTTTAATTACCACACCAGTACCGCTATATTTATCAGTAAATTTAGTCATTTTATAACTGACTTGAGACAAAAATTCTATTACCGTTAAATTTTTTAACCAACTAATAGGAAATAAATGAGCTGTCATCCAAGTCAAATGATTATAAAAGTTGGGAAAAGAACCAAACTTTGTAGTTACAGTCTTTACGGGAAAAGAAGTAGCTAAAGTTAAAGATTCTGGCATATCAAACCAGTAAACTCCTATTTTACCGTAGGGGGCTGGAAAATTAATAACTTCGCGATCGCTATAAGGCTTAACAGATTCCCATTTACCATTGATCCAGGCATCAAAATTATTTTGTAAACCTAAAAAAGTAGTTCGCATAACTGTTACCCCTGCTCCTCCTGAACCGCCTACTACATAACTTAAATGTATCTCCTCTGGTTCATCAAATTGTTCTATAGATTGACGAGACAAACTATTAGAAATTCCTGGAAAAATTCCGGTATTAATAATTGCTGTAACTCCCGCTTTTTGCGCTTCCTTAGAATATTCTAAAGCTTTATAAGTAAAATTTCGACAATCACTAATATCAACATAATTAATGCCAGCTTCGATACAATTTTTTAGAATATTAGCATCTCGGTCATGAAATGGACCTGCACAGTGAATAACTAAATTTTCCGAGGATTTATTGTAGGAATTAATAATATTTTTTACTCTTTCTTTGTCCCCTAAATCTAGAGCTAGATATTTTACTCTAGAAATAGACAATTCTTTGAGATTTACTTTAAGTTTACGTCCAGTAATAGTAATCTCTGAGTTTGTATAATTTGCTAAGTCTCTAGCAACACTCCTCCCAATTCTGCCGTATCCACCTATGATTAAAACTTGGTTAGTCATTGAAACTCCTATCCATTCATTTTTTAACCTGAATTACCTGAAGACTACCACCAGCATATAAAACAGGTAATGGTGAGTTAGTATTAACTAACTTAAATCCTACTTTTTTCAATAATTCCAGTATATTTTTATTAATAAAGTTCCAAGAAGTTTCAGTTTCAAATAACCATAAAAATATAGCAAATCCAGGCCAAAATAAAGGATTAGTCGGACTATGAAAATCGACAAAAGTGAAAATTCCACTAGGCTTTAATATTCGGTAAACTTCTTGAATGATTTGCCACAATTGTTCATCATTCATCTCATGTAAAGCAGCACTGGTATGTACTAAATCAAATTTATTATTTGAAAATGGCATATCCTCAGCAAAAGCCTCAACATATTTTGCCGATGGTACATTTTTTTTAGCTCTATTTATTGATAGTGGTGAACCATCTAATCCTGTAACATTTTGGGAGTATTTAAGCAGAAAATTAGTAGCTTGACCACTACCACAACAAAGGTCAAGTATTT
>JAKQYG010000510.1 GCA_023356515.1 Trichodesmium sp. MAG_R04
ACAACCAGGAGTTATTAATAGTGATTTTATGGAAAGGGCACAGTTTCGTGGTGGAGATAATTCTGAAGTAGAAAATCGTCGTCAACAAATGAATTCTGTTTTAGAATCTAATTTCGTTAGCCAGCCAAAAGATATTGCTCAAGCTATCTGGAATGTTGTCAAAAATAACCAGTCTGAAGTAGTAGTAGGTCCGGCTGTTTTAGCTACAGAAACCTATCGGTTATTTCCTGGTTTAGCTCAGTTTTTGATGGGAAAAAGTTTGGGGTAATTTCTAGCTGGGAAAGAGTTATTGCAGAACTATTGTATCTGGCGATCGCTCTCCCCCAAAACCAGCCCCAAAACCATGACCAACAAAATAACTATTCCTAACTCAATAAATTATTTATGTTGGCTCATCAAGAACTTTAAAATCTTTTAGTTCAAAACCATGATTATCCTTTAATTCATTGGCTTGTATATCCTCCAGAATTACAGCTTTAACTGCCGGCCAAATATATTCATAATTATAAGCATTTGGCTCGTACTTGACTCCACCAAAATTTTTCATAAAACCGTCTCCATAATATGTTGTGTTAGTGACAGACTGATTATGATTAGCTATTAAATCTTTCTTCTCATTAGATTTAGAAAAATAAATATTTTTTTCTGTTGAAGCAATATCAAAGAATGAACCTTTCCCTTGAGAGCGAGGAGGTTTTACCCATTCACTAGGCTTAACAATTTTATCACTATTTCCGTGTAAAATAGCCGTAGGAATTTTGAGCTCAGTTCCTGTATTTTTAATCCTCAGAGGTTCTGTTACAAAAGGAAACCGAAAAATCCCTAAAATTACAGTAGCAATTCCAGGAATACCCATAATAGTATCAGGAGCTGGATCGGCAGTAATTATCTGTTTAGGGTGAAATTTTTCTAGTTTTCGATCTGGATTTTCTTTTAAATAATAAGGCCAGCTAAGAGCCAAAAGACCACCTAAAGAATGACCAAATACATAAAAATCTATCTCTTGTTCAAACAAGTCTAAATTTTGAACTTCTTGAGTGTGTTCACATAACTTTTCCCACCCTATTACTGTGGAATTAACAGCAAAATGAAGCCATTCTTTAGGGGAATTAATTAAACTATCTATAACAGTAGTAATCATGCTCAGAACATTCTTAGTATATTGGCGGTTAAACAAAGAGATAATATTCACCACAACAATCAATAATGATGTACTTAAAACAACTCTCAATCCTCTCAATATATCTTCCTTGACTAATTTTTTTAACTCTTGTTTATTAACCTCACGTCGTAATATTAAGGTTATCAATA
Source organism: Trichodesmium sp. MAG_R04 (assembly GCA_023356515.1). Taxonomy (GTDB): domain Bacteria; phylum Cyanobacteriota; class Cyanobacteriia; order Cyanobacteriales; family Microcoleaceae; genus Trichodesmium. The sequence continues at coordinate 1,312 of JAKQYG010000510.1, forward strand.
AGGCTCCACTATTAAATAACCAATATTTCAAAGTAGAGCGAGGTATTTTTTGTGTTTCCAAGGTTTCATTGTTCTTGGGAAAGTCTGGATAATCACTTTTTTGATAATCAGGAAAAAAGACATAGAAGCCATTTCCAGCTAATTCTTCTAAATGTTTTTCATAAAATTGTGGCAAACAGAGAGAAAAACCATGTAAGTATGTAATAACTTTGAGTTTACCATTTTTTCGGAGAGGTTCTTGAGGAGCATAAATTCTCACAAAGTCACCATTTTTATGACTTCCTACTTGATAAATTGTATAAATTATCCCATCTTCTTTTTTCACTTTTTTCCAGAATACTTGATAACCGGAATATTCTCGAGATTCCCACCCTTCAGGAGGCTTAGGAGCAGGAATGGATTCGTCTATATCATCTTCAAGATGGTACTGTGTTAATAATAAACTCAAAGCTAAAATAGATTCAGAAATACTACCAGGAAGAGTACCTACTTGTGCTGTAGGTAAACTATTACCTAATAAACTAATTAAAGCTCCAATAAATAGCCAACGCCAATTTTTTGTTCTTCTCCAAATTCCTATACCAACTAATAACACAAAAATATTGATGATAATAGTTATAATTGGTATGGGTCCGTTGACTGCAACATAACGCAAAATATTAGCAAAAGTTTCTGGTTTGAATTCTAGTGCGAAAAAGTTTTTAATAACATCAAACCCAGCCAGCCCAAAAGCCAGTAGCCAAGACCCAACTCTCACAAATTTATTAGCCCATTCAGCCCCAGAAGCAAAAGCTAATTCAATTGCAATAACAATGAATAAAGGGACAGTTATGTAATGAGTTAAATACCTGATTTGAGAAAGGTTTTTTAATAGTTCTCCTTCACCAATAAACCTACCACTAAAGAGAATTGAATTATCATAAATTAAACTCAATAATACAATTGGTAAGACAATCATTGCCCAATTCTTCGATAAACGAAAGAAAGGGTAAGCAAAAAGCAAAATAATTAATTCAAATATCCCTACAATTAGATGTCCTAAAGGATAAATATTTGCCCAATCCATTTTTAACTCCTAAACGCAGCAAAATTTAGCAATGTAGGCAACGCCGAGATTATTTTGAGTCATTGCCCAGTCCATGGGGAAGTCAGTTTGGGTGCGCACCAGCAAAGCTTGTTCCTATGCAGCAATGGCAGCTTCAATACTTTGGGCTTTGACTTAATCTTCTCCCCATTTTTATTCTATAGGAACATGCTCAAGCTCTAACCTTCCAAGTCTTGTAGAGTTTGAATGTGCAAGACTTGGAAGGTTAGAAAATAAACTTTATTTAAACTTTTGTCTTAATTCTTAAAATATTGTTACAATTAGAAAGTAAGTTGGTGCAGCAAAAAAATTAGGTTGATCCAAAGATTATTTAGGTAGCTACCCCTAGTAGTCTTTTCTCTTTAGCCTTTTTTACTTATAATGAACTACATTGCCATAAGCAAAACCTTGTAGGGAGGTTGCATGCAACCTCCCTACTGTGGTCTACCGACATGAAAACTACTATAGAACCCAAATGGGTTCTATAGT
>JAKQYG010000511.1 GCA_023356515.1 Trichodesmium sp. MAG_R04
CCACCTTTAGTTCGTTGGGAGTATGGCTATAACCCAGAACCCAACACACCAGAAGCTGAACTATATGAAGTATTCTTAAAACCTCATGACTGGGCTGACTGGAAACCAAATCATTAGTTGCTCTAAGTTAAACGGCATTTAAATGGGCAACCAACACAAGTAATATCATCCTGAGGGAAGGGTCAGTGATTCAGATTGAGCAAAAAACCCACAAAACTCCTGACGAAACCAAAGTAATCGTCCTATCACCTACTGGACGCTTGGATATAACAACAGCTTGGCAGTTTCGCCTCAAGTTGCAGGAATGTATCTCCAAACTAAGTCCTCATGTAGTGGTCAATTTAGGCCAAGTTAATTTTATTGATAGTTCTGGATTAACATCCCTGGTAGCAGGGATGCGAGATGCTGACAAAGTTAAAGGTAGTTTCCGTATTTGTAACGTTCATCCAGAAGCAAAACTGGTATTTGAAGTAACTATGATGGATTCTGTGTTTGAGATTTTTGAAACAGAAGAAGAAGCTCTTAAGCCAAATGATGTTCGTGAAGGGAACAAAGCTTAAAAATTCTGAGGCAGAATAAATCAATTTTATCCTGGAAATAATACCTTGAGAGTTAAAGTAATGCCTTATTTAAAGAGGTGTTATTTCTGTCTATGGGTTTATGATGAAAATACCTTTATGGGAATGAATTCAATCCCGGTAGCGTGAACTTGTACTTTTGTAAAAAACTCGTTTTAGTTGGATTAAGTAAACAGGCGTTAAAATTTGTCCCTATGTAACAAAACACAAGTTTATCTCAAATTAACTGTAGGTCAAGGCTTGGAGTCGGTTTACAAAACTTGATGTGGTTTAGCTTTTTGTGCCCACCTACTTAAGCTTTAAACTCTGAATTTAAGGTCCTGCTTTGAATAGCTACCAACTATCAAGGTGGCAACCATTCTTAGAAGATCATAAAATTTGTTCTTAACCTAAGCTAAACTAAAATTTTTGATTAATTTTTGTAGCTTTAAGAACTCTCTTTAAGTTGCACTGATGTGGAGGGGATAATGAGACTCGCTTGAAGCCAGAAGCAACACGAAAATCAAATTGCCAAAGGAGCTACAGTTTAGTTGGAATCTCTATGTAATACCTCCTTCAGAGAGGCTGCTTCTTTCTGATGAGCTTCCCTAGCCCTGACAGGCCGGGAAGGATGTCAAATAGCAAAACCCACTCTGCTTTTCTGGCTACTACTATAGGCTGTGAAGGTTATGTAGTAGATAGAAAATCAATATTCAGAGATGGGATTATAGAACTAGAACAACAGGTGAATAATACTCGTACTGTTTCGGATACTAAAAAAGCCTTTTATAACTTTCACACCCGTCCCATTAATTCAATATATAATCGGGTAATTGAAGAATTATTAGTAGAAATGCATCTGATTTCCGTTAATGCTAATTATAGCTATAATCGATTTTATGCTTTGGGTGTAGTCACAGCTTTTGACCGTTTTTTAAAGGGTTACTCTCCAGAGCAGGACAAAACTTCGATTTTTAATGCTTTGATTCAAGGGCAAGAAGAAGATCCAAACAAATATCGTACTGATGCTAAAGGGCTAGAAGATTTAGCTCAGCAAATGTCAGTATCTGATATGCTTTCATGGATTTGTTTGTCAAATAAAATAGACAATACTCAACATTTGCAAGATGATTTAAAAGCTATTTCTGAGAATTCAAAATTTCGGTATAGTCGCTTATTTGCTATAGGCTTATTTACTTTACTAGAAATAGTAGATACAGAATTAATCAAGGAACAAGAGAAGCGTACAGAGGCGCTTAAGAAAATTTGCAAAGCTTTAAACTTAGTAGAAGAAAAGTTCTTAAAAGATATAGATTTGTATCTTAGTAACTTGGAAAGAGTAGCTCAAGCCCTTAGTGCTATGGAAGATACTCTTAAAGCAATGAGGAAAAAACGAGAACAACGCAGCTTGGAAAAAGCAAATATTTCTACTCCAGGCAATAATATCTCAGAAGATAGTGGGTAATAAAAAAAACAGAAGAATCCCACTATATAATATACTGTACAGTTTTTTCTGCAAAAAAGTACAAAAAAAGACAAAAAGTCTCTTTTAAGAGGGTAGAAAGATTGATGACTAAGAAAGTAATTGCGATGGAAGTTGTGTAAGTTTCAGAAAGTTTGGTAATCACTTTTTCTAGGCTAAATCTTCTTTTTGCTTGCCCAAATTTACCTTCAATATTGCTTCGTAACCTTTCATCTTACATTCCCCACGTCTAAATGTAGCATATTACACTCAGGAATTACGCAGGTAAGCTATATATAGCGTAATATCATATTAAATTGTTAATACTATAATTAGTTTTTTTAGATAGATATTACTTTTAAGATATATCATAATAGTAGAGTTAAACGCTTGGCAATGATTAAGATGCGATAGAACTCTGTGACCCTTCGTGATCGCTCAAGTGATAGAGAAACTTTGGCAATTTTTGGAGATGTCTATTGGCGAGTTCCAGCGACTGATGATTTGTGATGGCTTTTTACCCCATACTATAAGTCTAAATACTTAGTCAAGTTTTCCCTTCTTTATATCCTACATTTTGTCGTGCGGAATGTGGGTTAAAAAATACCCTCCCACTAAGGCGAATTTGCTGTAAAAGCCTTGCCTGATAATAATTATGAAGTTTGCAAGTAAAAATACGTAGGACACAAACTATTGATAACTATTAGTAATAACAGAGGCTGTTATCTATCTTCTTCGTTGCTCCGGAACGTTTAGAATTATTGAAGTTTTTTCCTCCAAGTTGTCAAAGATACTATCTACTCAGTTGAGAAACTTGAGATGAAAACAGGTAGAGGGCCAAAATAATCAACGATTGAATAGTAGT
>JAKQYG010000512.1 GCA_023356515.1 Trichodesmium sp. MAG_R04
TAGCTTTAGTTTTGGAGGCAAAACATCCAAAACAAAATTTAGACCGCCATCAACGAAAACTAAGGCGTTATTTAACAAGTATGAATGTAAGATATGGTTTGTTAACTAATGCTAAAGAAATAGTGTGATGGAAACAATTATATTTCAAAGAGAAGAACTTGCTAAATGTATTGATAAAACTCGTGAAGTTGGAGATTTGATAATACCTGAACCTAGCTCTATATTTGACTATGCACCAGATTCTTCCTCTTGTCAAGAGTTTGAGTTATTGGCAAACGAAGTATTAAATAAAATTGGACTACAATAATGTTATTATCTCCAGAATTTGTACTTGTAAAAGAAATTACTTCTAATGTGCCTCGTTCCGAATTTTCAGAGTCAGATTTAGAGCAAGCTGCTCGGTTAATTTTAAAAGCTGAAGGTACAATTCAACCTCTAGTTGTGCGTACTATTGGTTGGGAATCTTATGAAGTAGTTGACGGACATTTTGAGTATTATGCAGCAGTTAGAGCAAAAGAAATAAACCCTCGTGATGGGGAAAGAATAGGAGCATTTATCATTGAAGGTGATAAGGCAAAGGTATTAGAAGAACAGGTGGAAATTTTCAGAAATATTTCTTCTCTATCTGAAGAACCTACAACTCAAGAAGAAGGTACAATAAATTTAAGTAATTTAGCTAAGTTGCTTGATCAAAAATTCCAACCAATCATCACAAAGTTAGATCAAATAAATACATTATCTCCTACTGATTCTCAATTTAAAGTAAATAATATTATAGAGGAAAAACTGAAGAATATTGAAAGTAAATTTGACCAGTTAGTACCCACAACAAATATCACAGAAATTGAGGAAATTCTGAATAATCAATTAGAAGTTATACGTCAAAAGATTAATAATATATCTAAGCAAGAAGCTTTATCTCTATTAGCAAAAACTCAAACAGCTTTAAGTAAACAAGTAAAAGCTATTGATCGTGAATCTAATCGACTACAAAGGATCAATTTGTTAACAGTAGAAACAGAAGCGGAAATCAAACAAGCTTTCAAGCGAGTTTTTAAATCAACAGTAGGAGGAGCTGAGGCATGGAAAGCAATCAAATATTGGCAAAAATTAGATAAAAAGCTGACATGGGAAAATTTAGAAAAGTCAACAAAAAAAGGTAATCCAGATAAAATCCAAAGATTTTCAGATGGTGTTTACAAAAAGTTAAAAGAAATCGGCTATATACCTAATTAATTGTGCAAAAATAATTGCTAATTATTTATTTTTAAGTTTAGACTAACTACTTAAAAAGTATACTCTACAGTGCTAGTATAATTTTATTTGTAATTAATTCTAATATAAGTTTGGAGGCAAATGCCTCCATGATTTTTTTACTTTTTGATATCTATATCCCTCTACTTTAGCCTAATAGATTTTATTTATTTCTTCTACTAACTGATAACTGTTCCTACTTTTTCTAATGTAAAAAGTGACGCATTCCAGTGAGTATCATTACTAAACCTAATTTATTTGCTGCAGCAATAGAATCTTTATCTTTCAGACTACCACCTGGTTGAATAATTGCAGTTATTCCTGCTACTGCTGCTGTTTTTACGGAATCATCAAAAGGGAAAAAAGCGTCACTAGCTAATATTCCTCGAATAGCTTTTTCTCCTGCTTGTTCCAAAGCTATTTTTACTGCGCCAACTCTATTCATTTGACCCGCACCAATACCAACAGTAGCTCTATTTTTTGTTACAACAATTGCATTAGACTTAACATGCTTTACTACCTTCCAAGCAAATATTAATTCTTCCATTTGTTCAGCAGTAGGTTGTTTTTCGGTGACGATTTTCCAATCACTATAATTATCTATCCCATTATCAGAATCTTGGACTAAAAAACCCCCAGCAATTACTTTTATAGTTTCCAGTTCGCTCTGTTTTAAATCTGGCGAAATTAAGACTCTTAATTTAGATTTAGATTTAAAAATTTCCTCCGCTTCGGGTTCGCATCCAGGAGCAACTACACATTCTAAAAATGTCTTAGTCATTGCCTTAGCAGTTGCTGCATCAATAGACTTATTTAAAGCAACAATTCCCCCAAAAGCTGAAATTGGATCTCCGGCAAAAGCTCTTTCATAGGCTGCCAAAAGAGTTTTATCAACTGCAACTCCACAAGGATTTGTATGTTTAAGAATTGCCACAGTTGGGGCATCAGAAAATTCTGTAATAATCTGTATTGCTGCTTCTAAATCTACTAAATTGTTATAGCTTAATTCTTTACCTTGAATAATTTTACTTGTGCCCCAACCACTAGCATTAATTCCTCTTTGATACCAAGTTGCATATTGATGAGGGTTTTCTCCATAACGCAGAGTTTTTATTTTTTTGCCAGAGAGGAAAAATGTTTCTTTTTCTGATTTTTCCGACTCAAAAGTTGTTTGTTGTTCTTGCAAATAAGTGGCGATCGCCTGGTCGTAAGTTGCGGTATGTTGAAATCCTGCTAATGCACATTTTTGACGAAATTTTAAGGATGCTTCCCCAGCATTTTTCCGTAATTCTTCCAAATAAGAATTATATTGAGAATGGTTACATAAAACTGTCAGATGAGCAAAATTTTTAGCTGATGCTCTTAACATTGCTGGCCCGCCAATATCAATTTTTTCAATTGCTTCTGCCAGAGTAACTTCTGGTTTATAAATTGTTTCTTCAAAGGGGTATAAATTAACAACAACTAAGTCAATAGGTCGAATATTATTAGCATTTAATTCTTCAACATCTTGAGGTAAATCTTTTCTTGCTAAAATACCTCCATGAATGCGAGGATGTAATGTTTTAACTCTGCCTCCTAAAATTTCTGGAAATCCCGTATAGTCAGATACTTTT
>JAKQYG010000513.1 GCA_023356515.1 Trichodesmium sp. MAG_R04
CTTTACGGATTGATGTTCAGTCTCTACCGTATGGTCTACGCTGTTAACCCAACAACAAGGCAGCAGGAATTTCACCTACAAGGATATAAGAGTTTTCCATGGCCGATGTTTTACCATCATATATTGGCATAGAAAGCCTGTTATACCTACTTTTCAGCGGTTTTGTTCAAGCCAACAAGTCGCACAGGTTGATTTGTTTCCAAATAATCTGTGTTAACCAAAGAGTTAGGGAGGATAAGTAAATCTTTGTTCATCCATTGCCCAGAGTTCTACAGTGGTCTCTGAATATTCAGCTTTAAAAAGTTCAAATCGGTGAGAGAGTTTTTTCCATTTCTCTTGTTCGGCTGGATTTGCAGACAATTGAAGCTCAGGTCGGGAGATTCGTAATCTAAATTTCATTGAGCATAAATATTCCCATCCCCTGCGCCGATCAACTCAATGGTCAAAAAAATTCTGTTAACTAATCTCCCACCTTACGCCCATTCCATAATCCTCCATCTGGTGCTTTCTCCTAGAGTGCCATTTATAGTTTGGCTTCTCGTTCATCACAGAGGAATCCTTTTTGCTCCTGAATGTTGATGGCGACGGTCTACCAATCCTGCTTTACCCTGTTGATTGTAAAACGACGTGCAATTTTATAAATGGCCTCCAAACAATAGCCTGTAACTGAAGAAACGATTAGAGTGTTGTTTTTCGTTTTGCGCTTAAGCCAAATGATTTGCTATCTTGTCCTTTCTGCTATCTTGTCCTTTCTATTTGGTCATAGGTAATTCAATAATTTCTTTCTAGTTTATCAACACTTAGGTATCCTTGGATACTTAAGTGTCTTGACACAATAGCGTTCGTGGTAGCGTTGCGTAGCAATATTGCTCCAGGCAATTATTTTTTTCTTCTTCTATTATACACAAACGATGTTACCGGACATAATGTCAAATCCCTTATATTTCAACTTGAGAAGAGATTGGATTATACAATCTCAGGCAACAGACCCCAACTATTGGGCACAACATTTGCGTAAAACTGTTTTATTTGCTAAAGGGATGAAAAAATTGCTGATCTAGCTTTTTTACTTAGGTCTGTTGGTAATCTTTGTTTAACTGGAGTTGAAATAAACTGGTCTGCATTTTATAGTCAAGAACATCGTTATTGAGTACCTTTACTTACTTATCCTTTTGAATGTCAGCGTTACTAGATTTATCCACCAAAACCAGGGGAAAAGACAAAATTGAATAAGCAGCAAGCAACTAGAAAACAGTCCAAAATCTTTAAATTTTGGTCATTAATTAAATTTTTATTTTTGCTAGGTATACTTGCTAGAAAAGAATTAGAGATCAGAAGCTGGCAATCAGCTCACTCCGAATTTTCTCAGAGATGACAATTAACCACTAGAAGAAAGGTACTTTAATTATAGCATTTTGAGCCATCCACAACGAATGGCACGAAGTAATCGATTAATTGATGTGGTATCTTCTTCACTCAAATTATGATATAAAAATAAATTTTTGATTTTTTTTCTGTGCTCTTGAGTCAAGATACCAGATTGATATACTTGAAACATTAGTTCTGTGACCGTAACTTCTGGTAAGAAATCTTGTGAATAATACATAATACTTAATTCCTTTAATTCTTTCTAAGTTGTACAGAAAATTTATACAGGACTTACGCAAAGGCACTACTTGTAGTGTAAATATCTGAATTTATTGTCAATAATGCACTATATATGGCGGCACTGCGTAATTCCTGTTATATTCTAATATTCTATTAATTCTATTACAAAAATTGGTGAGGGGGTTAGGGGGTTAGACCCATTGTTTAACCTGAATTTTGCACCATAAAATGTATTACATGAAGAAGATAAGCCTTGAGTAATATTATATCCGGTACCATCGTTTGTGTATAATAGAGGAGGAAGGAAAATAATTGCCCGGAGCGATATTGCTACGCAACGCTACCGGGAAGGCTGTTTCATTAAGTTGATACATCGATCATTTACGATATCTTCCATCTGAGATAAATTTTCACTCGTTTTGATTACTTATTGGACTTTGGACAAAAAACAATTTTAGTTAGCGTAATATTTACGCTAACTAGTTATTATGGTTTAGAAACAGAATAAAATCTGGAATTATCTTCGTTTCTCACATTATTTATCATCCTGAAGAGCATAGGATGGGTCTGGTTCAATTTCTCCACCAAAACAAATATTTAAATAACTTTCTTGAAGGGAATGAATAACCCTTTCCAACTCATCAATAAGATTCCTTCGAGTCATTTTTTCAACTGCATCAATATGAGCTTCACTTCCCGCTTTGCCCAAATATTTATATTTAGTTTTTTTCTGACTGTCAGTAGCCATAGGAAAAATCGGTGAAGCCGATTGTAATTTATAATAATAGTAAAGTTTCTGGTTTTTATTGACTTGATAACGAATGATATGACAATCACGAGGAATGACCTCTCCTTCTCGTTCAATTTTCTTAATTTTCTGCTTCATATTACGGATTAAAGCATGAATTTTTTTGCCTCTGATGGCTGCTGATTGAGTGGTTTGCTTAGATGTTTGTGTAGACATAAGACTGAATAGTTAAGAAAGCATTTATCATATACTGATAAAGTCGGTAATCAGATTCGGAAACCTATGTGGTTGTGCGACTTGTTGGCTTGTACAAAAACGCTGTAAAGCTGGTATAACAAGCCTTCCATGCCAATATATGGCAGTAAAACATCGGTCATGGAAAACTCTTATATCAGAGCATCCAGCCGTGGCGAAATCAGTAAGATGCGTAAATATCAAAAACTTCTGACCAAAAGTTACTACGCCAGGTTGCTAGCTGTTAGACGGGTGACACAAGACAACAGAGGGAAGAA
>JAKQYG010000514.1 GCA_023356515.1 Trichodesmium sp. MAG_R04
TAAATACGTTTAAGTCCTCTACGAGAATATGTTGATAAGTTTTAGCTAATAATGTAGTGGTTTTTTGCAGAAAATCTTCTCGAACATTTGCTATATAGAGATGCTTTTTTCTTAGTTTCTCCTTTAACCAATCATTTGGTTCTTGGTTAGACATTATTTTCCTATCTGATATTTTATCAAATTCACAGTGTATATTCTAGATTTTGCTCAAAAATGGTAATTTCGAGCTCACAACAGCATAACATACCTAAAATAAATGTACTTTTTTATACAAATAGTTGATCAAAAATTCCTCTCATACTTTCCTCTCTCCTCCCATTCCCCACACCCAAGGGCACAATTATACCTTTCTAAACCCCTAACATCTCCACAGAAGGAAAAGTAGGAACGTTAAATGCAATGTATCTACAGAGGAACTGGGAATTGGTAGAGGAGATAGTTGAATATATTTGTTCATTATTTATGTCCCTCAAAGATTTATTGCTACATTGAGAAAGGCCAATATTTTTGTTAATTGAGATTTAGATTTTTACATTTTAAAGAGATAAATTTTCATTTTAATGGCTCACAATAAGATATACTGAATCTGATAAAAATTTTTTTGTGAAAAAAAAGGTAGGTTGATGTTATGGAATTAGCAATGCTATTGGCAAAACTGCCAGAAGCTTACTCAGTTTTTAATCCGTTAGTTGATGTTTTACCCGTAATTCCTGTGTTTTTCTTGTTGCTAGCTTTTGTATGGCAAGCAGCGGTGGGTTTCAGATAAAAATCAAATCTCTAATAAGCTATTTACTTCCATTTTAATTATTACCTAAATTGTCGAGAAGCCTCACGCCATAATCTTTGATTTAGCGTGAGATATATCGACGTTCAATCAAAGGTCGTTATCGTAGCTTTACTTATCCTCAAATCAAGCTAGACTGTATTGAAGAAAATAAAATTAATTTACCCAAAATAGGTAAGGTAAGGTTAATTAAACATCGGCCATTGCCAGATAGTTTTCACATAAAAATAGTTACTATTAGCCGCAAAGCTGATGGATATTATGTTACCTTGTCGTTGGACGGTAAATCAGTTTCCGCTTTGACTACTGTTGTCAAACTTAATCTGGAAAACACTTTGGCTATTGATATGAGACTGAAAGATTTCTTGATCACAAGCCAAGGAGAATTGGTTCAAATTCCTCAATATTACCGAAAGTCTCGGAAGCGGCTACAACTTTACAAAAATGTTTATCTCGAATTTGCTAATTCAGTTTCAGTCCAGACAATTATTTATTTTGAAATTTCAAGATGTCCTAATGATTGCTATTAAAGAACTTTGTGAGTATATTCGTGTTGCTTCACGTTGTCTTGCGGACTAACAATATTTTCTGCATTTAATATCCGTTTACGTTCGAGAGAATAGTTAAAATCATCACAGCGAGTTCCCTGAGGAATCAAAGATTTAACTTCAGGATGGGTTTTATATGTGCGAGTAGCAGCGATCGCTCTCTCAGCAAAATTATTAGAGAATTGAGCTTCTGGTGGAAAATCTTTAGGTAGTAGGGGTGTCTCTCCAGATAATACTTTACCCAAAGTTGTCCCACAAGCCATTTTGTATGAAGTTGGTATTCCTTTAACAATAGCTTCGAGAGCTGCTGATGGTATTGGTTCAACTATTTTTACTTGAGAGACTTCCCCATCTTCTTTTATAAAGCAGGTTGCTAGACCAATAACCAAATAATCATCGGCAGATAAATCTGAGGCATTGGGATAAGTAGTAACGTCTACCATAGGTTATTGTAATTTTTAATTCTTAAATTCTAAGTTTTATTTTATCAGCTAAAGGAACTAAGTCCTCAAAAAAATTTATCCTCAAATTAAAGCTCCGCAGGAATTTATATCAAAATTGATATTATAACCTACATTTGCATAGTAAAATGTAGTATATTAAAATGATCCAGAAGTTAGAAGAAAATCATAGTGATCAATAGCAAGAAAATAAGTAAATATTTATACTTAAATTTTTTGTGAGAATATGACGAATTAGAAGAGTCAATTGAAGATAATTTATATATTGTAAATACCTGAAAGGGTGACAGAACAGACTAAAAAGCTTCGATAAATAGCTCTTTAATAAGCCATAGCTCTTCTACTATTTTACCTCCATCTTATCAACAAGGTATTAAAACTTAAATTTGAGTTATTTAAATCAGAGTATAGATGGCATAGTAAATTTATAGCACTACATCTTTACTGGTTAGGACAATAAATTTGGGTTGTAAGGGGATAAGTAACAGCTAAAAGAGGATGTCCTAAAATCTTTGAAACGTGATGCTATAATGCCGAAAAACTCAACTAGAGGAGTAGGATTTGATGAATGATCACGATGTACTTCTTCAGCAGTTAAACAAAGAAGAACAACAAGATTTTGAGATTTTGGCTTACCATCTAATATTTCTTGGGTGGGAGAGTCAACTTAGCTTTGCTGCGTTTGCCCAACTTTTGAACGATCATACTTCCCTTGCAGTTGATAATAATTATGCAGAAAGAAAATTAAAAAAATTTGCACAAGTTGGCTTAATTGAGATTAAAAGAAATCAAACTTCAACAAATGGTAAACGAGGAAGACGACTAGCTAATTCAATTATTTTGAAGTCTTTTGCTTATAAAGGTATTTTATTAACAGGAGTAGTTCCCTTGGATTCTATTTTATATATCAAGCGAGAAGCTGATGAACGTTGTCACTATGAATTAACTTCAGCAAGAGAGAGAAATCAATCTGTTCCTTTTATTAGGTTAAAAGGAGCAAAAGGAATAGGAAAATCCTCATTATTAGAGAGAATTGGTAATTTTTTAGAAAAGGAAAGAAAGGAAAAAGTTGT